>NZ_LWFX01000810.1:0-889 GCF_001635175.1 Alcanivorax sp. HI0083
TCATCGGGGTGCTGCAGCACGGCATTGACGCGCCGAACCTTGTTGCCGGTGATCTTGGCGTAAGCCTCGGCCACCTTCGGCTCCAGCAGGGTGCCCCAGTACAGGGGGGATTGAATGTCATCGGGATCAGGGGCGGGTAGCAGACCATCCCGTCCGGTCTTGATCATCCACAGTTCCAGAGGGGACTGGTACGGGCTGATACCTACCGCCGCAGCGGCATCACTGGCACCGATCCCCTGCTTGCGGATCTTCAGCCAGTCTTCGCGGTTCATGCGTTTGGTGGACACCAGGCGCAGGGCAGGGCGCTGGCCGGGTGAGGTACTTTTCGGTTGTGCCATAAGATGGCTCCAGATAAAGAAAAGCCCCGGCACAGTGGCCGGGGCTGGGGGTAAGGAATGAGAGGTGAATGTGAGTGATGTCTAAATGACATCATGCGGCGCGCCCTGACGACGAGGGCGACTCATCGCCCATCTCGAAGAAGTCATTCACCAGCGCTTCGATATAACGCTCAGCCTGCTTGTTGCTGGGCAGCTGCCCGGTAGTGAGCAGTTGCTCACCCAGCCACTCGCCTAGCTCGCTGACCACTTCGTACTCGAAGATGCCGGGGCGGCCACGGGGCTGATACCAGATGTGGGAGACCGTTTGCCAGAGCGGGTCCAGGTATTCACAGGACNCGATGATCAGCTCGATACAGCCACTGTCCCAGGCTTCCAGTATCCGGCGGGGCCGGCGAGGATCGCCGGGGTGGCACATCAGGCCTTCATGCAGGAACGCGCCCCACACCGCTGATAATTCAGCAGGCATAGGGCGGCAGTCCCATACCGCCAACAGGCGGTAGAGCCATTTCAGGTTCATGGTGTTCTCCAGGTTTCTTTTAAGAGGGTGTAGA
>NZ_LWFX01000811.1:0-429 GCF_001635175.1 Alcanivorax sp. HI0083
GGCTTTCAGGAATGGCAGATTGAATGAATTTCACCATGTCGAGTACAGAGATGGCGGTTGGGTTACCTATGTTGAAAGCCTGCCCATGCACCCTGTTTTGTGGTGCAGTCAGCAGTTGTAGGTAAGCATCTGCAACATCAGTTGCATAAATGTAGCAGCGTTGGAGCAGGCCAGAGCTGCGGATAATGATGTCTTGGTTTTTTAGGCATGAGGCAATGGTTCCGGGTATGATGCGGCTGAAGTTTAAGTCATAGGCTCCGAAGGTGTTGCCACAGCGGGTAATGGTGACGGGAAGAGCATGCGTATGGAAGTAGCTTAGGGCGAGTTGCTCAGTAGCTTGTTTGCTGAGATCGTAGGGGTATTGTGCTTTGAGCTCAAAATCCTCTTGGTAGGGCTGCTTTTGGTGTTGGCCATAGGCTTTATCAGAGG
>NZ_LWFX01000812.1:0-249 GCF_001635175.1 Alcanivorax sp. HI0083
GCTTCATCCACAACGGCTGGCCCCGGAACAGGGCGAGGATGCGCTGGTAACTGGTGGTGGTCAGGTACTGGGCCTCCTCATCGGAATCCGCCGGCACCGCAGGCACCGTCAACATGGCATAAGGCCTGTCCAGCTGAGCAGAGGGCTGAAACTGATCCCGGTAGATACGCAACGCCTCACGATACAGCCGGGGCGCAAAATGCCCGGCAAAGGCATAGGGCAAGCCACGCTGCGCGGCCAGCTGCGCGC
>NZ_LWFX01000813.1:0-1238 GCF_001635175.1 Alcanivorax sp. HI0083
CTGCTCGGCAAAATCCGCTTCACGGGACGACACCGCCAGCGACACCGGCACCAGCAATGGCTGGCTGCGCACCTTGTCGTCCGCCCAGCTCTGCTTGAGCCGCTCATAGGTAATCCGTTCGTGGGCGGCATGCATATCCACCACCACCATGCCCTGCTGGTTTTCCGCCAAAATAAAAATGCCGTGCAGCTGCGCCACCGCATAGCCCAGCGGCGGCACGGTTTCGTTGTCGCTGGCCGGCGGCATCACCGACGGCGCTGATTCTCTGACCTGCTGTCCCACCAGGGCCCCGTAGGCATCGGCCTGCCGCTGACCCTGGCCATAGCCAAACGCACCGCCGCCGGGCGGGTAGGCGTGGCCGGCCGGGCTAGACAGGGAAGACATCCCCGCACCCGCTGGCGCAGACAGCGACATATTGCCCTGACTGGGCGCCATGGCTGTATCCATGCCGGCGGCTGGCGCCCCTTCATCGACCACGGAACCGGCCAGCTCCTGCCCCGGACGTACCCCGGCAATGGCGCGATGCAATGAGCTATACAGAAAACCATGTACCATCCGTTGTTCGCGGAAACGCACTTCGTGTTTGGTGGGGTGAACGTTCACATCCACCATGGCCGGGTCCAGCTCCAGAAACAGTACATAGGCCGGGTGGCGGCCGTGGTAGAGCACATCCGCATACGCCTGGCGCACCGCATGGCTGACCACCTTGTCGCGAATCACCCGGCCATTCACATAGAAATATTGCAGGTCCGCCTGGGAGCGGGAAAACGTGGGCAGGCCCATCCAGCCGTGCAGACGCAAGCCATCGCGCTCCACGTCCACGGCCACCGCCTGCTCCATGAAACCCTTGCCACACAGCTTGGCCACCCGCGCCGCCCGCAGGGTGTCATCCAGCCCGGCGGGCAACTGGTGAATCACTTTCTGGTTATGGGTGAGACGAAACGCGGTATTGAATTCACTCAGGGCAATGCGCCGAAACACTTCTTCGAGATGATTGAATTCGGTTTTTTCGGTGCGCAGGAACCGGCGTCGGGCCGGGGTATTAAAAAACAGGTCACGCATGGTCACGGTGGTGCCACGGGGGTGCCCCGCCGGCGATACCGTCGGCGCCATATCGCGCCCTTCCACGGTCACTTGCCAGCCTTCCGCTTCGCCTTCCACGTTACTGGCCAGGCTCAATCGAGAGACGGAGCTGATCGCCGCCAGCGCTTCCCCGCGAAAGCCCAACGTGCCGATGG
>NZ_LWFX01000814.1:0-484 GCF_001635175.1 Alcanivorax sp. HI0083
CCTGAAGAGCGGTATCCGCCCTCTGGAATCCAAGTGTAAAGCTGAGCAGGCTCCTGGCCAGGCTGCTGGTGCAAGCGGGCGTCGCCCGGCACGGCTGTCCGACTACGGTGTTCAGCTGCGCGAGAAGCAGAAAGTTCGTCGTACCTATGGTGTGCTGGAAAAGCAGTTCCGTAGCTACTACAAGAAAGCGGCCGCTTCCAAGGGCGCAACAGGCGAAGTCCTGCTGCAGCTGCTGGAAGGTCGTCTGGATAACGTGGTTTACCGCATGGGCTTTGGTTCTACCCGTTCCGAAGCGCGTCAGCTGGTTAGCCACCGTGCCATTCTGGTTAACGGCCAGTCTGTGAATGTTGCGTCTTACCAGGTGAAGCCTGGCGACCAGATCAATGTTCGCGAGAAGTCCAAGAACCAGCTGCGCGGGAAGAACGCCATGGAGCTCGCTCAGCAGCGCGGCTTTATGCCGTGGATTGAAGTTGATGACAAGAAG
>NZ_LWFX01000815.1:0-468 GCF_001635175.1 Alcanivorax sp. HI0083
ACTCAGGGGTAGCGCTTGCCGGATGGTGAGGCTGCCCGGCCTTCGGGTTTCGCATCACCCGACGCAGCATTACCTGAATGAGATCCCCCCTGTGGCGCAAGAGAAATTTCGCAATATTGGTTTAATCGCACGGTCTGAAAGTGAGCAGGCGCTCTATTCGTTGCGCCAGCTGATCCACTTCCTGCATGGCCGTGATTGCACCGTCATCCTCGATAAACACATTATCGGCAATCTCCCGGAGATGGGCTTGCAGGCCGCCAGTGCCTCACAAATGGGGGAGTCCTGTGATCTGGTGATTGTGGTTGGCGGGGATGGTAGCCTGCTGGGCGCAGCGCGTACGTTGTCCCGCTATAACGTGCCGGTACTGGGTGTGAACCGCGGCCACCTGGGTTTTCTTACCGACATTCTTCCCTCTGAAATCGAATCCCGGGTCGGTCAGGTGCTGGATGGCGAGTACAGTACGGAGAA
>NZ_LWFX01000816.1:0-381 GCF_001635175.1 Alcanivorax sp. HI0083
AGCCCCCGGTCATTTTATCCAGCTCTTCAAAGCCGGAGGTCAGGCCGGTGAGTGCACTCTTGGTTTTGTACAGCTCATCAATGCGGTCTACCGCTTTTTTCAACACCGACTTGATGTTCTGGGGGCCGTCACCTTTCTTCTGCTGCTCGGCAATCTCGAAGATGGAGGATTCCGCCTCATCGAGAATTTCCAGGGATTTACGGCCTTCGGTATTAAACGCGCTATCCGCCACCTGGTGTGAAACATTGATCAGCTGACGCAGGATACTGCGCTCACGGACAATATCCGAATAAGCGGTAATATTGGCCGCGCTGGGTGTGTTACGGGCCAGCTCCGACAGATAGGTCATGCCACCAATGGATTCGAGCTGCCCCAGGTTAT
>NZ_LWFX01000817.1:0-622 GCF_001635175.1 Alcanivorax sp. HI0083
CTCGCTTTCAGCCTCACGACGGGCAACGACAAAAGGCTTGAAACCCTGCCAGCCGAACGCCTCCTTTTGATGCTGGTACAGCGTATTTTCACGGCCAATAAAGATATCTGCCAACGCCCCATAGGCCGCCGCCCAGGCATCAATAATTTCCGACCTTTCATCAATTCCCAACACTTCCTGAATGGAGGCCAGCAAATTGGCACCAACAATCGGATAGTGCTGCGGCTGAATCCCCAGGGAAACGTGCTTCTGGGCAATCAGCTCCACGGCATCTGCCAGCGCGGCCGGATTGTCCACGTGCTGGGCATAAGCACAGATAGCCCCCGCCAGAGCACGTTGCTGGGTGCCAGCCTGTTGATGGGCCGGGTTAAAAAAGGGCCGCACCTCCGGGTTCCCCCGGAACATACGTGCATAGAAATGCCGGGTAAGTGCCTCTCCATTTTCCTGAAGCACAGGCACGGTTTGTTTGATAACAGCCAGTTGATTCCGGGTAAGCACGGCGTGACTCCTGTTGATGACCATTAATAGGCATTTTACATGCCTCTTTTAAATAGGCATATTAGATACTCATTTCTGCAGGTCAAGCCATGCAACTCACAACACATACGGATTACGCCCTGCG
>NZ_LWFX01000818.1:0-327 GCF_001635175.1 Alcanivorax sp. HI0083
GAAGGTGAGCTCTGGACGGTGGAGTGTGTGGCTACACGCTGTATCTTTGATTGCAGACAGGCCAATATGGGGGTGGGGTGGAGACATATATAGCGTTGTGAAAATTCGACCAGAGTTGTCACAAGTCCATAATGGTTTTTTGCAAGTGCCATTGGAGTGGGGGCTTCTTGTCGGCTCGATATTTTGGTGCGGGGTTATTCTCCTGATGGGAAGGGGCGTTTATTTCCTCTTTATGAAGAGGCGATACAGTGAAAAAAACTTGGTGCTCGGTGTCGGTTTAGGAGGGGTTATGCTTGTGCACTGTATGTTTGATGGGGTGGTATATCA
>NZ_LWFX01000819.1:0-406 GCF_001635175.1 Alcanivorax sp. HI0083
AGTGCTTAGGGGGCTTCCTTTCCCGTGGCCACTGGCGGCAATGGCGCTGATATGCCCGCGTGGCATACGTGACTGGCTATACGACCGTATGGCGCACAATCGCTACCGTATTTTTGGCAAATATGATGCCTGCGTGCTGCCTTCGCCGGACCATGCAGACCGTTTTCTGGGGGCGAAATAGGCGATGACTCTCCAGGTCTGCCGTTTTTCCATCGCCTTTATCTGGCTTTACCAGGGTATTGTGCCGAAGTGGCTGGGGCCCCATGCGGATGAGCTGCGCATGAATATGGCGCTTGGTCTGAACGAGGCACAGGCGCACCTGCTTTCTTATGTGGGGGGTGGGCTGGAAGTGGTGCTCGGGTTGCTGATGCTGGTCTTTTACCGCCAGCGCTGGCCCTATGTCATC
>NZ_LWFX01000820.1:0-739 GCF_001635175.1 Alcanivorax sp. HI0083
ACCGAGCCGTTACAGCACGGGGGAAAAACTCAGGCGATAGCCCCTTCACGGGCCCATTCGCAACGTACTCGCAGGGGGGCGTCAGAGGGTTCGTGGTACACATCGGCACTGTCCCACACGAAGGTATGAAACCCGGACAACTCGGTTTCCAGGTGCACTACCGCATTCACCCAGTACATGTTTTTGAGCAGGGACTCGAACTTGGCAATCCAGTGTTCCCACTCGTACTCCACCGCCCGATAAGACATGCCGAAATGAATCACCTGGGTCTGGAAGGTGCCGCCCATCAAGTCATCACCGGGCACGGAAAACATTTCCCGACACAGGAACGNCCACTCATCTGCCTGCGGCAATTGCCGAATGGCTTTACGGTTCTGAAAACAGCTCGTCTTGCGCTCCTGCAAATTGCCAAACGGCAAATGCTTGATGCAACCGTAAACGATGGATTCGTTATCCAAAAAACACCCCGAAAATCAGCTAACAGCTACGAGTTTCTAGCTTACAAGGACAAGCACATAAAAATACAGGTACCCGGTTCGAGTCTTTCGCGAAAGAAGCAATATAACGACATTTACNCACCTCACCAGACGCAAACGGTACAGCTATTGACCCCCTACAAAGAAACCCAAATCATAATGAACTTTTCGACCCTCCCTATCTAATTTGCGTAGCTCGTAGCTCGTAGCTCGTAGCTCGTAGCTCGTAGCTCGTAGCTCGTAGCTCGTAGCTCGTAGCTCGT
>NZ_LWFX01000821.1:0-393 GCF_001635175.1 Alcanivorax sp. HI0083
AGGCGATCAGGGGCATGAGGGTGTATTGCAGCACGAGGCCAAGCGCAATCACTGCGGGCCGTTTGAACACCCGCCGAAAATCCTCCCAGCTTAATGACAGCCCCATGCCGAACATGATCAGCATAAGCAGTGGCACGATGGCGGGCTTGCCGACGACTAACCACTGCGGCTGCCAGTAGGCCAGCAGGGAAAACAGCAGGGCCCAGAGTGGAAAAAGTTGTGTCAGGCGGTGGATCATGGAATGGCCCCGTGACGGAAAACCGTCAGTGTAAGCGTTTGGCAAAGAGGGCGCACAGGAGGCTCGGATGAAGCCGGTGATTCAGGAAGACGTGACGGGTTGCGGGATTGCTGCAGTGGCCGCCCTTGCGGGGGTGAACTACCGCCAGGCGAGGC
>NZ_LWFX01000822.1:0-602 GCF_001635175.1 Alcanivorax sp. HI0083
GCCAATTCAGCAGGCATAGGGCGGCAGTCCCATACCGCCAACAGGCGGTAGAGCCATTTCAGATCCATGGTGTTCTCCAGGTTTTTTTAATGCGGGAATAGAGAGGGGAAGAAAAGATCCGACCGGTATCAGGCGACCAGCAGGGAAGTTTGCTCCAGAGCACGTTGCTTGATCTGGGCACCCTTGCCGAACCAGGCCGAGTCCAGCCGGTTGTCGGTGCTGCGGGCTCGTCGCTCATGGTCCACGAACTCGGTGACCGCATTGAGCAGGCCGTAGGCTGTGTTCTTGGCGGACGTCAGATCCGACCCGCGACCGGCACCCTCATACAGAGCCATGGCTTTCTTCATGGCCTGTTCGTTGGCCTTCACCGGCATGCCCGGTGGCTGATAGCCGGTGTCGGTGAAGATGGTCTGCATGACCTTCTTGGCGGTCTTGCGGGTAATGCGGCGCTCGCTGAGGGCCTTCAGGCGATACATGAAGTCATCCCAGGCAGAGACAGAGATGCCTAGCTGCTTCTTCACCGACTGCGGATCAAAGGTGGTGTTGTGGCGTACCTTCACCGCATGGGTATTGCCATTCAGTGCCACCGCAAGGGTGTTATT
>NZ_LWFX01000823.1:0-583 GCF_001635175.1 Alcanivorax sp. HI0083
GCGCCGCGACGCCAGTAATGAAAACAACCCTTTCTGCATTTTTTCGCCTTTGGTTTTTGTTCGGGTTTGAGTTCAAAGTTCAAAGTCGAATCGCGATCCTGATGGTCAGCTTCTGGAAAGCGCAGCCCGCGCCATTCCCCATGAACGCGGGCAGCATATTTGCCGTCATGTAGAACATCGTTAGCGTTTCAACTTTGAACTTTCAACTCTCCCTCGCCCAACTATTTAAATAATGTTCCAGCAACGAATCCAGCATGGCCTGCTCATCCACATCGCCGGCCACTTCCAGTTTGTTTTCTGCCGCCAATACCGCAATGCCATGGACACTGCTCCACAGGGTACGGGCTGCCAGATGGATCGCAGCGGCAGACTGTCCATCTGCCAACCGGGCCATTTGCTGTTCCACCCGCTCAAACAACTGCGCCGTGCGTTGCTGGTACCAGGCGGGCACCGGCGCCGCATTCTGCATGCGATGCATAAACACCATCTGCCACAGTGCGGTTTGCGTGCGTGCCAATGACAGGTAGGCGCTGGCCATCTGATGCAGCGCCCGGGGCGGGGGCAGGTTGGATGACGCCTGCAT
>NZ_LWFX01000824.1:0-9211 GCF_001635175.1 Alcanivorax sp. HI0083
TGCCGAGCATCCGGAAGTACTGGAGCAAATCCATAGCGCCGATGCGCTGCTGCTTTCCAAGACGGAACAGGCCGAGCCCACGGCCGTGCAGGCGTTGCAGGCGCAGCTGCACGGGCTGAATGCAACGGCGCGGCAATACCGGCTGGATACCAACTTTCCTGACGCGAGCTTGCTTGATGAATCGCTCCCGCGTCGTTGCCGGGTGACTGGCCTGTTTGCCCCTGTGGAGGGAGCGACGCTTGCCGCTCAGTCACTTGCGCTGGTTCCCGCGGAGAAGCAGGCGTCCCGCCATAATCTGTTCAGTGCCTCGCTGCGCTGGCCCCATGGTCTGGACTGGCCATTATGGCAGGCCGCGCTTCAGCAGCTGCAGGCACAATGTGGCGATGCATTGGTGCGAGTGAAAGGGTTGTTGCGGGTGAACGGGTTGGATGGCCCCATGCTGGTTCAGTGGGTGGCGCAACAGACGCCGGAGATGACACCACAGAACCGGTGGCCGGATCAGGACACCGACTCGCGCCTGGTACTGATTGTGCGCCACCCTGAGGCTGACTTCCCGGCCCAACAGCTGGCACGCTGGGAGGCCTTGTTGAATCAGTTGCAGGCTGCCCCTTCGGCCTGAATGTCCGGCCTGATCAACTCGCTTGATTGTTGCGGAGTCCCTATGGGTTACCTGTATTTGTCCATCGCCATTGTGGCTGAAGTGGTGGCTACCTCGGCGCTGAATGCGTCCCAGGGGTTCACCCGGTTGTGGCCATCAGTGGCCACCGTGGTGGGCTATTCCATTGCGTTTTATGCCCTTTCCCTGACCCTGCGTACGATTCCCATGGGGATTGCCTATGCGGTCTGGGCTGGAGTGGGTATCGTACTGATTGCGCTGGTGGGCGCGCTATTCTTTAAACAAATGCCCGATTTGCCCGCCATGCTGGGGATGGGGTTTATTATTGCGGGTGTGGTGTTGGTCACGCTGGTGTCCAGCGCTTCCAGCCACTGAATGGCACTACATTAATTGCGCTGAATGAATGACAAGGAGAGGTCGTGACGGATCGAATCAATCAGGTAGAGCAGGCGGTAGACCGGGTTATTGAGGCCACAGGTGGAGAAATTCGCCTCGCCATGCCGCTGGGGCTGGGTAAACCCAACCGGTTTGTGAATGCACTTTATGCACGTGTGGAAGCGGACCCGTCCTTGAGCCTGGATATCTATACTGCTTTGTCTCTGGGAAAACCTGGAGCGGGCAGTGATCTGGAAAAACGTTTCCTTGACCCCTTTGCCGATCGGTTGTTTGGCGACTATGAAGCGTTGAGCTACCTGGCGGCGCAAAAGCGTGGAAACCTGCCCGCCAACATCCGTGTCTTCGAATTTTTCGTGCAGCCTGGCAGCATGCTGGGCAGTGATGTGGCTCAACAACATTACATCNGCAGCAACTACACCCATGTGGCGCGGGACCTCAATGCGCGCGGTGTGAATGTGGTAGCGCAATTACTGGCTCACCGGCAGGTGGACGGTAACGACGAGTACAGTTTTTCCTGCAACCCGGAAGTGACGCTCGACCTGATGCCCTTGCTCAAGGCCCGCCGGGAAGCCGGTGAAACCATCGTGGCCGTGGGGCAGGTGCATCGGGACCTGCCCTTTATGGGCAATGATGCCCGGGTGGACGATTGGCTACCGGAGATGGACCTGCTGGTGGATGACCCGGAAGGCCACACACGGTTGTTCAGTACCCCGAACATGCCGGTGAATATTCAGGACCATTTTGTCGGCCTGCATGCCAGTACCCTGGTGCGTGACTGTGGCACGCTGCAAATCGGTATTGGTGCCCTTGGCGATGCGCTGGTGCATCATCTGCGTTTGCGCGAGCAAGACAACCCCCGCTATCTGAGTGCGTTGAAAGCCTGGGGTGTGCCACCTGAGCATGACGCCTTGATTGAGCGGGAGGGGGGCACCGGGGTTTTTCGTGAGGGCCTCTACGGTTGCAGCGAAATGATGACCCATGGCCTGCTCACGTTGATTGACGATGGCATCATTCGCCGCCCGGTCTATGACTGGGCACCTCTGCAGCGTCTGGAAATGCACAACCCGGCAACGCCGGGGCTGGCGCTGCTGGATGCCCTGCGCGAGCAATCGGCCATCAGTCGGCGGCTGGACCGCGCGCAACTACGCACCCTGAAACGGTTTGGTATTTTCCGCGACGGCATTAGCAAACATGGTGACGAACTGCAGCTGCCCAATGACGTGACCGTGCCCAATGATCTGGACGATCGCACCACCCGTGAAGCCTTGAAGGCGGTGTTCGGTGAAAGCCTGGCCGGGGGGGTGGTGATGCACGGTGGCTTTTTCCTGGGGCCCCAGGATTTCTATGCGCGCTTGCGGGAGATGACGGACCAAGAGCGCAATAGAATCAACATGACGCGCATCAGTTTCATCAATCACCTTTACGGTGATGAAACCCTGAATCGTTTGCAGCGTCAGGATGCGCGTTTTATCAATACCGCGTTCACGGTCACCTTGCTGGGGGCGGTGGCCTCGGATCAGATTGACGATGGCCGCGTGCTCAGTGGCGTGGGCGGGCAATATAACTTTGTCAGCCAGGCCCATGAGCTGGAAGGCGCACGTTCCATTCTGATGGTGCGGGCGTGGCGTGAACGCGGCGGCGAAGCCATGAGCAATGTGGTGTTCAGCTATGGCCACAACACCATTCCCCGGCACCTGCGCGATATGGTGGTTACCGAGTATGGTGTGGCGGATCTGCGTGGCAAGACTGATGAAGAAGTGGTGATGGCCATGTTGAACGTGGCCGATAGCCGTTTCCAGGTGGAGCTGATGGAACAGGCCCAGGCGGCGGGCAAGCTGCGCCAGGATTATCAGATTCCGGAAGCGCACCGGCGTAACAATCCTGAACATTTACACGAGATAGCCGAGCGTTGTGGCAAGCCGAGCTTCCCTGTTTTCCCGCTGGGTACGGATTTCACCGAGGTGGAGCAGCGCTTGATGATGGCGCTCACCTGGTTGAAAGAGAAAGTCAGTCACAAGGAATATCTGAAGCTGGGCCGCAAAGCCTTGTTCCACGAAGGAAGCCCGACAGAGTTTGCCGCTCCACTGGAGCGTATGGCGCTGACGGATCCGGACGGCGTGCGTGAGCATATTTTCCAGCGGTTGTTGTTGACTGCGCTGGAAGCGACTCAGGAAAAATAGTGCACGGTACTCCGTGCTTGTCAGTGGGGCACAGGCTAAGCCCGCCCCACTGACAGGAGAGTTATTTCTTTTCGTCCTTATTGTTTTCCTTGGGTGTTTTCCGGTCCGGGCGGGCGCCGCCGCCGGACAGGGCGCGCCAGAAAGGAATGCGGCGGGTTACCGCAACCATTTCGTCAACGCTGTCGCTGATGCCTGACAGGCGATCCACCGTGTCACGCAGTCCTACCAGTTCATCCACATGTTCGGAGATTTTGAATACCACCATGTAGAATTCCAGCAGGGCGCGTAGCACCGATGCGGCGAACAGGAAGGTGAGTGGGGCGGCGAAGAAAAAATAGAAAATCCCGCGCCATGTCGATGCCATAAAAGCTTCCACGCACAGATACAGCAGGCCCATGGCGATGGCGGTCAGGGCAATGCCGTAGACGCCCGGCATGACCTGAATGATCATGTATTTATCGAACTTGAAGTTGAACAGTTCGCGCCAGTATTGCACTACCCAGAAGCATCCCCGGCGGATTTTTTCGTTGAATTTTTCCGGTGCGGACGGCTGGAGGGTCTCCTCGTTGGCATCGCGTTGTTGATCTACCATTTTGCGTACTGCTCCTCGACAAAACCGTAGTGGCGTTCGATTGGCAGGCGGCGCCCGTCATCCAGGCGAAGCTCGCCATCGAAGTGACCAAACAGCTGATTGAAATTGCTGGCAAAAAGCCCCAGGTTAAGGCGCTCTTTGTGGTTTCCGTTGGGGGTGAACTGAAGGTGTACCCGGCCGCACAGGCTGCGGATTGTCCAGGGTTGCATCAGCTCGTCACGGTTGTAATCAAATATCACTCCGCCGGTGGGGACCATGACATCATCAATCCACAGGCAGTTTTCCGAAAAGGTTGTCTCATTGACACCACAGGAAAGGTTGAGCCCGACCCGGGTATCACCAACCCGGGTAGATAGGCAGGCCCAGTTCCAGAATGTTTCACGGCGCATATAACCGGCGGAAAAATCATGGTGGCCATTGGCGTCGATGTCGCTCAGGTCGGTGTGCTTGCCCTGGCGTTGCAACGAGCCGGTGACGGCTTTGCCGGCTACCTTGTTGGCATAGACCCAGCCGTTAATGCCGGTACGGGTGCACAGGGACATGGGCTGGTATGTGGGGCCCTCGTCCATATGGGCTTGCAGTGCCAGGTCATCCAGCTTGATCGACAGGCTTTTGCTCAATGCTCCCTGAGCGTTCTGTTCATAGCCCAGACGGATATCCACGTTTTTTTGCCGGAATACGCTTTCGCCCTGTTGCGGTGACGCGGACATGCGCAGGTCCCTGCCCAGGGGGGAGCGCCAGGTGTATTCGTGCAGGGCGCCGGTTTGCGGCTCAAACAGGTAGAAAAAGGCCATGCCCAGGTAGCCGGTATGGGCAAGGGCGCAACCGGCCAGCAACTCATCACTGATGATGCCGAAATACTGGAACTGCTTGTAATGAAAATGCCGGGCAAAGGAAGAGGCCGGTTTGCCCATCGGGGTGCGGTAATCCGCCGCACGACCGTTAATGTTTGCCACGGTTTCCGGGAAGACACCGAAAGCAACTCGGCCCTGGTTGTCCACCAGTGCCGGCGGTTGTTGTTGAAATGTCATGGGGTTGGCCAGCTGACAGGAACAATAAAGCCCGGTTGGTCATGGTGAGGGCCCGTGACCATGAGCGCGCGTGAATGGCTTTCAACATAGTCAATCACGGTGGCGCGATCAACGAAATTGGTACCTTTGTCTGACATAAACGGTGTGGGCCAGTACGGTCGTTCAATGATTGACCAGGGGCCGTCCTCCAGCTCGTCGGTGGTGCGCCACCAGCCTCGCTCGTGCCCGGGGTTTGGTTTCACACCGGTGGGAGGGATAGCGCGGTGGTAGAATAGCCTGCCGCGGGTCAGCAGAGCCTGGCCGTGCACCTCCCAGCCTTGTTCGGCCAGTTGGGCGCGGGCCACGTTCGATCGGGAACGTGGTAGTTGCTGCTGATAAAGGTGATGGGCCTTGCGGGCCAGGGTGTCGTGGCGATTGGGGCCATACCATTGCTCGGCGGTGGCCAGGTAGAATTTGAGCGCCAGCTCCCAGTGCCACAGCTCGCCGCTCTGCCGGTCACGCACCAGCATGTCCAGTTCCCCCAGGGTGCGGCCTTGTTCGCGAATAGGCAGGTTGCTGGTAATGCGCTCCTGGCCCTGGCTGGCATCCACCAGGGCCGCGACCCACTGCTCGAAGATCAGCCCCAGGCGGCGCGGGCCGGGGTGGGACTGTAATCGGGTGGCGGCGTTATGCAGTAATGCCGGATCGGCTTGCAGCTCTCGTTGCAGCAGATGTCCGGCATCGTGGAAGGGCGAGCAGGGTAACAGGGCGGGAGCCTGAACCAGCCAGCCAAGCTGGCGGAGCAGGGTGTCTGTTGCGTTGTGAGTCATTACACCGATGTGGGCACCGATACTGGCTGCTCTTCACGTTTTTTCAGGGCACTGCGAACCTCGTCGGCCCAGTGCAGCCAGGCCTGCTGATCAAGAATGCCCCGGCGCAGGGTCAGATAGGTAAACAGGTCACGGTCGCGGCTGGTGTCATCCAGTTTGCTGGCCAGTGACTCGAAGGTGTTCAGCCGTTCACGGCGCAGGTCGGCCTGGTCGTCCAGTTCCCGCAGTATGGACGCGCTGTCGGACAGATCGCCGCCGGCAATCTTGACCATGAACGCATCGCGGATGCGCGGTGGTGCGGCTGGCTTGCGAAGCCAGCGAATTAACTCGTCGCGTCCTTCATCCGTGATCCGGTACAGCTTTTTGTCCGGTTTGCCGTCCTGGGGGATATGGCGATATTTCACCATGCTCTGGTCGTTGAGCTTCCCCAGCTCCAGATAGATCTGCTGGTGGGTGGCGTTCCATACCAGCCCGATACTGTTGGCAAATTCGCGAGCGAGGTCGTAACCGCTGGCTTCCTGGTCTTGTAATAGGACAAGTATGGCATGGCGCAAAGACACGGCTCACTCCTCGTTTTTTTGTGATGTAATACCAATTTGATAGTAGAGAGCTGTGTAGTTGCTGCGCAATCCGTTGAATAAGTAGTTTTGTAAAAACTTGGTGAAGTTAGCCTACAGGGGTCGGCAAGTGTAAGTATTTGTTATCAAAAGAGATGCAGTGTGTAGGCCGTGTAGCGGATAAAGGAAAGCGACGTTGCACTTTGATGTCAGTGCAACGTCAGCGGGGGTTGTCTTAGCGGGTGCGAGGGGGAAAGGGGAGCAGCATGCTCTCCTGATATTGCGCTGAGGCGAGCAGCTGCTCCGGGCCCAGCTTGGGGATCAGGTTATTTATCAGGCTGCGGCTGGCCTTGCGGGTGGTTTCCACGCCCACGCTGGCGACTTTGCGCAGCACCGGGCCGAAGCCGAGCAACGCCATGGGCTTTTCGAAGTACCAGTCGATGGCTTCATCGGTGAGGGTGAGCAAGTAGGCGGTCAGTTCGCGACGGGCCTTGTCCTCTTCCCCTTCCTGGCACAGCCGGGTTACGTCCTTGCATTGGGCACAGAGCGCCTCGCTAATGGGGAAGGCGACATGCCAGTGGTCGCCGTCGGTAGCGGGGTGGCGCACCTGATCCATATAGTCGGCGGCGGCCTGGTTCTGTGTCAGGTCCATTTTTTTTGCACTGCGGCCGATCACCAGGTGAGTGGTCTTGCTGATGGTGCTGCAGGTCATGTTGACCACTTTGAACATGCCGGGGCTCAGGTCGGCGGCTTGTGCAGCACGGGTAATGAATGCAGCCAGCGCTTCCTCGATAAACTGGGCCATGATGGCCTCAATTTCCTTGGGTTCCGGGCGTTTGGCGCCGCCCTTCATGCGTTGAATAAAGGCGTCGGTACGCTGGTGAAGGCTGTCACTGGAGCGGAAGGCCACGTGGGGAGTTGTCATTCTTGTATTCCTTTCAAGCAATCAGGCACGAAAGCCCCATCTTACCCAGCAGATATTCGGGGATGAATGACACAAAGTGGTGGCCGGGTGGCTATTTCTTTTTCCGGGCGAATGGCAGATGATTCGCGACCGGCAAGAAACCCGCGTTTAGAGCGGGTCTGAGGAGAATGTCATGTTAGGCGTCGTCAACGCGGATGCAGACCAGGTCAAACGCTGGTTGCAGCAAGCCAATATCCAGCACTACATCTGTGAACATTGTCATGCACTGCACCTGTCTGAATTACAGGGCCGTGAAGGAGTGGTGGATGCGCGGCTGTTCGTGGAGGAAGACGGCATCCTGCTGACCAGTGAGCTGGAAGTGCGCCCGGCGACCCTGTTTGCGGTACAGGCGGAACTGAGCCGGTTGAATATGGCGTACCCGTCGGTGAAGCTGTTTCTGGATGTGAATGATGATTCCCTGCCTCGCCTGGTGGTATGTGACCTGTTGCTGGGCCGCAAGGGGGTGAGCTTTGAGCAGTTCATCTATTTTGTGCAGGCAACCGTTGATGCTACCTCGCAATTGCTGGATGAATGCCAGGAAGAAGGCTGGCTGCTATGGCCGGACGACTTTGATTCTGACGCCAGTGGGGCGTTGCACTAACAACGAGAGGGCACGGCCAGTGCATGATAATGCGGATCTGTTGGGCGGGGTAGGCGGCAGTCCACTCGATGGCCTGATTGATGGGCTGGCCCGGCAGGGTTTCGCGGTGGCGCCCGGGTATTTCCCGGCGGCGCTGGTGCGGGCCTTGCGCGAGGAGGCGTGTTACAAGGACCAGCATGGTGAGTTTCGCCTTGCCGGCATTGGCCGTCGCCAGGAACACCAGAAGGATACCCGCGTTCGCAGCGACCGCACCTGTTGGCTAAAAGGTGACTCGCTGGCTCAGTGTCAGTTGTTTGAAGGGTTGGAAAGCCTGCGGCTGGCGGTCAATCGCGAGCTGTTCATGGGGTTGTTCGAGCTGGAATCCCACTTTGCCATTTACGGGCCAGGGGATTTCTACCAGCGCCATGTGGATGCGTTTAATGGCAACAACGGTCGGTTGCTGTCCGTGGTGCTTTATCTCAACGATAACTGGCAAAGCGAATGGGGCGGGCGCCTGCGCATCTGGCCGGAGGCGGATGCAACCCGTGTGGCCACTGAGGTGGAGCCCCGTGCGGGCACGCTGGTGGCGTTCCTCAGCGAGAAAATTCCCCACGAAGTCTTGGCAGCTACCCTGGAACGCTACAGTATTGCCGGATGGTTCCGTTGCAACAACACTACCGCCGACTGGCTCGATCCGCCGCGCTGATACTGGGCTGCCTGCTGCTGCCGCATCCGGTAGCTGCAGCGTTATGTGCGGAACCGGGTCGTGATGGAATCATGCCGGTTGGCAGCACCATCAATGGTTATTTCTCCGGTCCGGACAACCAGGCGTTACCTCCGGGCACCCGTACTTTGACGCTGACCCATTCCCGTGGCCGGGCTGTGCTGCAGCCCGGCGATCTTGCCCTGTTAATGCAGGTTCAGGGCGTCCCCATCAACACATCCAACTCCGCCGCTTACGGCCAGATACGTACCGATGCGCCTGCCTCGTGGGCGCAGGAATGGGTGCGTATTGAGCGGGTGGACGCCGATCAGGTGCGCATTCTCGGCGCGGGTCCGGGGGGCGGGCTACACCATCATTATGAGAATGCCCCGGCTAACCACGAACAGGGTCGCCGGCGCTGGCAGCTGGTGCGGGTGCCGCAATTCGACAGCCTGCGTCTGGAGCAGGACTTGGCTGCATTGCCCTGGGATGGCGTCACCGGCGGGGTGCTGGCAGTGGATGTGCGCCGCCAGCTGGATCTTAATGGCCATAGCCTGTCGGTGCGCGGCACGGGTTTCCGCGGAGCGCCGGCGGTGTCGTTGCAGGGGGCGTTGGGGCGGCCGGATGACTGGCGCTACAGCACGCCCAGCATAGACGATCAGGCGGTGGGCTATGGCCATCATGGCAGCAAGGGGGAGGGCCTGGCAGGCACGCCTTTACTGCTATTGCCCGCTGCGACGATGGGCTACCCCCAGGGCGATATGGCCAGGGGCGCGCCCGCCA
>NZ_LWFX01000825.1:0-883 GCF_001635175.1 Alcanivorax sp. HI0083
AGCAGCGCCGAGCCGGATACCCGTACCTCAACGGCCTCCCGGCTGAGGCTGGTCACCGCCACATTCACATCGGTGCCGATATTGTTGTCCAGCAAGTCGGTAAAGGCTTGGGGTGTCGATGCCTCCAGATCAAGGGTGAAGAAGAGGGAATTCAACGCTTTCACGCTTACCAGGGTGCTCGCTGATAGCGGTTTGGGGAATTCTGCACGCAAAGTCAGCCAGTCCACAGCGGTACAGGTATCTTGCTGTTTGTCCGTCAGCACCAACAATCTCGGTTTCCCTGACAGGGAGAGCGTGGCCTCCAGAGAAATCGGTGGCTCCACCATTTGGAAGATCGCAGTGTCCACATCCCGCTGCTCACCATTTTCTTCCACCTGCAGGGCGCAGGCATGGCGAGTCAGATTAAAGCCTGCCGTACCAAACACATCCGAGAAAGTGGTTGTCTCACCCGGCTGCAAACTCACTGTTCGTGTATCGCGATGCAGCTCCGCCTGGTTATCCACATCCAGTCGGGTGTTGATCACTGTCAGGTTCTGTATCGCCTCGCTGCTGATGTTACGGAGCGTGAAATCACAGGTTTGCGGATCACCCTGGTACACGCTAGCAGCGCGGGCCTGGACCTCACCTTCCACGGCTCTGATTGAGCTGATGCTGACGGTGAATGCCTGCCTGTCACTGGCCAGCACATCCCCATCATCGTCAGTCAAGGTGCCTACCGCTTCATAGTTGCCGGCGGCCACACCTTCCAGAGACAGGTTTTCGTAGAGCTGCATAACCTGGCCAACCGCCAGACCGGCCAACACATATTCTTTATTGAGCAACACGTCGCCGCTCTCGTCACTGACAACCAGGCGATAGTTGGCAGGCTGTATCAGTGTGCTAC
>NZ_LWFX01000826.1:0-918 GCF_001635175.1 Alcanivorax sp. HI0083
CTGTTGGGTCCGCTGACCGAGCCGAATCCACTCACCGATCAGGTGTGCCCGGAAACCTCTGAAACCGGTACCGTGGATCCGACCGAATGCTTCATCGAGTCCCTGGACAACGTGGAGCTAAACTCCGAGCAGATCGGCCTGCTGCCGGGCTGTCCGCTACTGAGTGCCTTTAATGACGAGGGCAACCTGTCGCTGACTCTGGGTCTGGCTTGTCTGGCGAATCAGGAAACCGGCGAGGGCATCTCTCTGGAATCCGGCAACGCCCTGACGGACCTGTTCGAAAATCTGCTGGGTGGCTTGTTCTAAGTCTGACTCAGTAACGCAACAGAAAAAGCCCGGCCTTCGCGCCGGGCTTTTTTTTATGGATCCTCCCTTGTAGGAGTGCCTCTCGAGGCGCGAACCGAGCGTAGCGAGGTAAGGACTGAAGGGCATCAATATCGAAAAGAGACTGCTGTAAAGACACAAAAAATCCGGCTTCCCGCGAGTGGAAACCGGATTTTCGGAAAGGCCCGCTCTGCCTGCAATGCTTAAGTGAACGGCATTACGGCGCGAAGGCCGGGCTTTTTCAATGCGGGGGCAGCCTTAGCCATTACGTTTTGGCAGCGCCTCGCGCAGTTTGTCGGCCATGCTGCGAATGGCTTCTTCGGTGGTGTCCCAGGCGATACAGCCGTCGGTGATGGACACGCCGTATTCCAGGTCGTCCAGATTCGGCGGGATCTTCTGGTTGCCGAATTTCAGGTGCGATTCCACCATCAGGCCGAGGATGGACTCGTTGCCTTCCAGGATCTGGTTGGCGATGTTTTCCATCACCAGCGGCTGCAGGCCCGGGTCCTTGTTGGAGTTGGCGTGGGAGCAATCCACCATGATGTTGGTGGAGACACCGGCTTTCTCCAGTGCCTGTTCAGCCAACGCCACGGA
>NZ_LWFX01000827.1:0-781 GCF_001635175.1 Alcanivorax sp. HI0083
TGCCAAGGCGTCAGCTCCGGGTTGGCTAGAGCAAAATGGGCAATGCGTTTGCTGTCTTTCTTGTCACTCTTGCCTTGATCGCCCAGGGAACGGGCGTAGTAGCGCACGCGGGCAGGGTTCAGCACGTAGACCGTCACACCGGCTTGGTGCAACCAGTGCGCCAGGGGTTCGTGATAGATGCCGGTGGCTTCCAGATACACCTGAAGTTCGCCGGGGGACGCGCCGGTTTGTTTGAGCAACCATGACAGCAGCGCGGGATAATGATCGTGGGCATTGGGAAATACCCGGGTTTTTACCTTGCCGGCCTGCGCATCACGCAACCAGCACAGATCGAGCTTTTTCTTACTGACATCAATACCGATGGTAGCCATCTCTCCACTTCTCCTTGTTCGTGCAGCCTCATCCGGTCAACGAAGGGCTCGGATACCGTTCAAGTTTTGAGAGAAATGCTGGCGGGACCTATCTACATCACAGGCTCAGGGCCTCAGGTCGAATACGGGTTGCCCGCCAGCAGTGGCGGAAGGGTAGCAAATCCTTCCGCCGGAGAGACACAAGGTCGAATTAGCCTGAAAGGCGTAATCCGACAAGGCCCGGTACGTGGAGTGCATCGTGTCATGGCTGTGTTTGATTTGGTCTATGGATGGATGTCGGATTACGTCCTTCGGACTAATTCGACCTACCGGGCTGGTGGGTTGCTGTGTAGCGCTCGTTTGCAACAGATTGAAAAAGATGCGTCATTGCGGGTGATAATCACGGATCTCAGTATCCGTTTGTCGCTTAA
>NZ_LWFX01000828.1:0-502 GCF_001635175.1 Alcanivorax sp. HI0083
GGGGAAAATGACAAGCATGGAGGAAGTGGCCGGAGAGTCTCTCCGGCCACTTCCTCCATGCTTGTCATTTTCCCCCGTCAGTTCACGCAGATTACGCAAGGTTTTTTCAGAGGCGGCCAGATGTTGGTCGTCGATTCAATGAAACGTGTCTGTATGTCGCCATAACCGTTACCGGGCTTTCTGTTGTTCCCACTGTGAGGGAGGAATCCCGAACCAGCGCGAGAATGCTCTGGAAAATGCGCTCAGGTCGGCATAGCCGAGCAGGTCGGAAAGTTGGGTGACTTGCAGGGTGGAGTCCCGCAAATAACGCAGTGCCATTTTCTGTCGCGTCTCATCCAGCACGGCCTGGAAGGACGTGCCGGAATCACTGAGCCGCCGTTGCAGGGTGCGGCGGCTCATGGCCATGCACCGGGCAATGTGGTCCACGGTCACCCGTCCCTGTGGCAGCAGGTCGCGGAGCAGGTTGCTCACATAGCCGGGCAATTCCAGATCCGTGAGGTTC
>NZ_LWFX01000829.1:0-283 GCF_001635175.1 Alcanivorax sp. HI0083
GACATGTTAACCACGTCACCCAGCACAGGCAACCATGTTAATTCGCCGAAGAAGCAAAGACGCGAGCTTAGCGGTCATTCCAAGTGCTCGCCACCATCGCAACTTATAAAATCAATGGGTTACAACCCGCTCAGAGACATAAAGACTGCGACCACACACCCTTCCCCATTGGCAACTCACATTAGGCTACACGGAAAGGTCATACCCATAACGCTCAGCAGTCGCTTTGAATTGTGGCAATACAGGCTCCAGCCATGGAGCGTAATGCCTCCAGCGGCCAACT
>NZ_LWFX01000830.1:0-818 GCF_001635175.1 Alcanivorax sp. HI0083
TCTTCCCCGACGGCCCACCGCCCACTGGCCAACGCTATTGCCTGAACTCCGCCTCCATGGTGTTCAAGGCGCAGAATTAATCCGTCCCATCACCAGAAGCGTAGCGAATAACCTCGCTGACGGCGCGACAACCCAAGCCGACTCTGCTGTAGGAGCACTTCTTGAGGTGCGAACCTGAGCCTCGGCGAAGGATCGCCTTCAGATTGCCAATGCGCAAAACGGGCGGTTCGCACCTCAAGAGGTGCTTGTATGTTTGAATGCTCTTCCTGCAACCATGCAGGACTTGCCGGGGTGGAGGGACCAAAGGAGCATCTGACCCAAGGGTACAGACGGTAGGAGATTTGGCCCCACCCCGCACCTATTCATACGCCGATAAAGAATCCATCGGCTGAGTTGCACCTCAGACCGACGATACCTAGCAAGCCAGCGTTTCAGGTGCGCCCCGACAAGCATGTGTAACCTAGCGCAAGGGGCTGTTCAGTGGCAATGCAAGTAGAACCCTCCATTATCGGCATCGACGTGGCCAAGGCCGAGTTGGTCATCTATTTTCTGGGCCAGACCTATTCCATTGAGAACACACCCCAAGCCATTCGGGCTTGGCTCAAGGATCTGCCTTCCCTCTGCGAGATAGCCATCGAGGCCACTGGCACTTATCACATGGATGTCATTGAGCTGGCCCACCGTAAAGGCCACCACATCTACGTGATTGATGGTTCTCGCCTCCACCATTACCGCAAGGGCACAGGTGGTCGCGCAAAAACGGACGCCTCTGATGCGCAGCTACTTGCCCGCCATCTGCAACATGAAAAAGGGGCCTT
>NZ_LWFX01000831.1:0-1745 GCF_001635175.1 Alcanivorax sp. HI0083
AAGGTCGGCTTCAGAATTTCCGGATCGTGAAGCAGTAGCTACGAGCTACGAGCTACGAGCTACGAGCTACGAGCTACGAGCTACGAGCTACGAGCTACGAGCTACGAGCTACGAGCTACGAGCTACGAGCTACGAGCTACGAGCTACGAGCTACGAGCTACGAGCTACGAGCTACGAGCTACGAGCTACGAGCTACGAGCTACGAGCTACGAGCTACGAGCTACGCTCGCTTCGATAAAGAAAGGCGGAAAAGTTCCTCAGCATCTGCGTTTCTACGAAGCCGCTGTAGGAGATTCTATGTTGTCCACCCCAGTCTTCATGAGGCAGGGGCCGGCTGATAGTCGGTGCCATTTTTCATAAGCGCGAAGGCGATGCGAACCAGTTTGCGCGCCAGGATGACTAACGCTTGGGTAGTTGCCAGCCCCCGGTCCAGATAAGCCTGATAGACCCCAGCCCAACGCTTGCTCCGGCGAGCGGCCATGGCCGCGCAGTAAAGCAGCCTGCGAGCTTCTGAGTCCCCTTTCTTGGTCAGTTTTCGCTTGCCGGTTTTGGTGCCTGAGTCTCTCACGTGAACGTCCATCCCCAGGAAGGCCACGAAGGCATCACTGTTCCTGAAGTCGCCCCTTAAGAAGGCCATGACCAGAGCGTAGGCGGTCAGATCGCCCACGCCCTCCAGGGCCTTGCACCGTTGCACCTGTTCGCTGAGCCCAGCGTCTCTTACCGTGTCGCGAAGGTGTTTCTGGATCTGTGCATCCAGCGTGTTGATCTGAGAGATCAACCTCTTCAAGCCCGCTTTGAGTAGCGGCTCTGCACCCAGGCTTTGCTGGATAATGGTTCGCGCCTTGACCAGTGCCGCACGGCGGCGCAGCAGGGTCTGCAGCGTCCGATACGCCTTGGGTGGCGGGCTCCAGCGGCGCAAGGCCCCTTTTTCATTTTGCAGATGGCGGGCAAGTAGCTGCGCATCAGAGGCGTCCGTTTTTGCGCGACCCCCTGTGCCCTTGCGGTAATGGTGGAGGCGAGAACCATCAATCACGTAGATGTGGTGGCCTTTACGGTGGGCCAGCTCAATGACATCCATGTGATAAGTGCCAGTGGCCTCGATGGCTATCTCGCAGAGGGAAGGCAGATCCTTGAGCCAAGCCCGAATGGCTTGGGGTGTGTTCTCAATGGAATAGGTCTGGCCCAGGAAATAGATGACCAACTCGGCCTTGGCCACGTCGATGCCGATAATGGAGGGTTCTACTTGCATTGCCACTGAACAGCCCCTTGCGCTAGGTTACACATGCTTGTCGGGGCGCACCTGAACGCTGGCTTGCTAGGTATCGTCGGTCTGAGGTGCGAACTCAGCCGATGGATTCTTTATCGGCGTATGAATAGGTGCGGGGTGGGGCCAAATCTCCTACCGTCTGTACCCTTGGGTCAGATGCCCCTTTGGTCCCTCCACCCCGGCAAGTCCTGCATGGTTGCAGGAAGAGCATTCAAACATACAAGTTCCCTTCCAGGGGACGAACCGGCCCGTAAACATGGAAAGATCGAAATCACGGGTTACTCAACCGTCGATTGCAGCAGACGGTTATCTCTGTCGCCTCGCTGCGCTCGGTTCGTCCCCTGGAAGGGAACTCCTACAGCGGCTTCGTAGACAGCAAAAAGCCCCGGAAAACCGGGGCTTTTTCGTGTTGCATGTAGCGTGACGCGTGCTGCGTCTCCTGTGCTACCGAGGCTGCATACGGATACCACCATCGATA
>NZ_LWFX01000832.1:0-544 GCF_001635175.1 Alcanivorax sp. HI0083
AACTAATAGCNNCCTAGGGAACCTCTGAAAAACTCCTTGCATGCTCAGCGTGGCCTGAAGCGTGCAGCTGTTGCGTCTTGTCTTGATGGTCAGGGTGGTTCCCTTTCCGAGAGGCAAGGCGCAGCAGATGTGCGCTTCAGGCCACGCCCTTCGGGTCATTCAGGCTGGCCCGCACTCGTTGTTGCGCTTTTTCGATGGATGGACATATCTCGATCCCAGTTAGGGGACACCTTCAAAAGCGCGCCCTCTGTGCCCCGAATGGGGTATAGATTGCGAACCAGCCTGAAAGACTGAGTACGCAAGGAGTTTTTCAGAGGTTCCCTAGCTTCCAGCCACTAGTTTCGAGTGAAAAGACGTTTTCAGCGGAGAAGCGCGGAGAAAAGCCGGGACGGATATCCCATGCTTTTCCCGCGCCTTGTAGCTAGCTGCTAGCAGCTCGAAGCTGCTTTACCGGTGCCCGGTGAATTCCACGACCTGCTGGAAGGTGGGGCGGTTTTGCCAGTGGATGGGGGCGACGCCGGACAGGCCGATGGCGCGGTGCTGG
>NZ_LWFX01000833.1:0-3409 GCF_001635175.1 Alcanivorax sp. HI0083
CCGGGCTCACCGTGCAGAACAGCCAGAACGTGCGCGGCTTCCGGCTCACCGATATCGGCCTGCTGCAACAACAGGCCGACGCCCTGCTGGACGACATGGATTACCAGGCCATCAAGATCGGCATGACCGGCTCGGTGGCCATCATTGATTTCATTGTTTGCCTGCTCAAGCGTCTGCCCGGCGTTCCCGTCATTCTCGACCCGGTACTGGCCGCCGAAGCAGGCGGCAGCCTGGCGCAGGAATCCCTCGCCGAAGCCATGCTCGAAAAGCTGGCGCCACTGTGCGACGTGATGACCCCCAACCTGCCAGAAGCCCAGGCCCTGAGCGGGCAAACAAGCGTCACCGACTGCGGTCAGACACTGGTCCAGCGCAGCGGCTGCGCCACCCTGGTCACCGGCACCCACGACGACACCGATCAGGTCATCAACCACCTGTTCACCGCCGTTGGCGAAGAACAATGGCGCTGGGACCGGTTGCCACACAGCTATCACGGCTCCGGCTGCACCCTGGCCTCCTCCATTGCCTGCCTGCGCGGTCGCGGCCAGTCACTGGACAGCGCCGTGGCCAATGGCCAGGCCCACGTGGACCGCTTTCTGCGCGGCGCCTTCCAGCCCGGGCAAGGCCAATACGTGCCCAACCGCCAGGCCTGAGCGCCCCATGTCCCTCCACCGACGCCACCGGCTCCACGGCCTCTACGCGATCACCGACCCGGCACTGACCCCGGACGAGCGCCTGCTGCCTGCCGCCGAAGCCGCCCTGCGCGGCGGCGCCCGACTGCTGCAATACCGGGACAAGACCGCCAGCCCGGCCCAGCGCGAATACCGGGCCGCCCAGCTACGCGCCCTGTGCCACCAATACAGTGCCCTGTTTATTGTCAATGATGATCCGGCTCTTGCCGCCCGCGTGGACGCCGATGGAGTGCACATCGGCCAGAGCGACGGCGGCATCAAAGCCGCCCGCGAGCAGCTGGGAGGTTCACGGATTATCGGCGTCACCTGCCACGGCGATCTGGCATTGGCCGGCCAAGCCGCCGAAGCCGGCGCAGATTACCTGGCCATGGGTCGCTTCTTCACCTCGCAGACCAAACCCCAGGCGCCGCCGGCCTCACTGGCGGTGCTACGCCAGGCCTGCCAGCAGTTTCATCAACCCGTGGTAGCCATCGGCGGAGTGAATCCGGATAATGCGCCGCAACTGATCGACGCTGGCGCCGTGTCTGTGGCGGTCATTCATGCCCTGTTCGGGCACGCCGACACGGCCTCCATCGAAGCAGCAGCACGCCGCTTCAGCGCCTGTTTCCCGGCCTCCGCCGGACAGGCCATCCCAGAATAGATTCAACAGAGGACACACCATGAGCCGCAAGCACTCTGAACAGCTTTTCCGTCAGGCCCAGAAACACATTCCCGGCGGCGTGAATTCCCCGGTGCGGGCGTTCAAAAGCGTCGGCGGCACACCGGTGTTCTTCCATTCCGCCCGTGGCGCCTACCTGTTCGACGAAGACGACAATCAATACATTGATTACGTGGGCTCCTGGGGCCCCATGATCCTGGGCCATAACCACCCCCACGTGGTGGCCGCCGTGCAGGCCGCCGTACAGGAAGGACTGAGCTTCGGCGCCCCCACCGCAACGGAAGTGGCCATGGCCGACAAGGTCTGCGAACTGGTGCCCTCCATGGACATGGTGCGCATGGTCAACTCCGGCACTGAAGCCACCATGAGCGCCATCCGCCTGGCCCGCGGCTACACCGGCCGCAACAAGATCATCAAGTTTGAAGGTTGCTACCACGGGCACGTGGACAGCCTGCTGGTGAAAGCCGGCTCCGGCGCCATCGCCATTCCCGGTTCCCCCGGCGTACCGGAAGCCGTCACCGCGGACACCCTGGTGCTGAACTACAATGATGCCGCCAGCGTCACCCAGGCTTTCGAAGAACACGGCGACGACATCGCCGCCATCATCGTGGAGCCGGTGGCCGGCAACATGAACTGCGTCCCCGCCACCGAGAATTTCCTGCAGACCCTGCGCCAGCAATGTGACAACAACGGCGCGGTGCTGATTTTCGATGAAGTCATGAGCGGGTTCCGGGTAGCGCTGGGCGGCGCCCAGGGCCATTACGGCATCACCCCGGACATGACCACCCTGGGCAAGATTGTCGGGGGCGGCATGCCGGTGGGCGCCTTTGGCGGCAAGCAGGCCATCATGGAGCATCTGGCCCCGCTCGGGCCGGTCTACCAGGCCGGCACCCTGTCCGGTAACCCGGTGGCCATGGCTGCAGGCCTGGCGACGCTGAACCTGATCAGCGAGCCCGGCTTCCACGACGCGCTGACGGAAAAAACCACCCGCCTGCTGGAAGGCCTGACCGCCGCCGCCCATGCGCAAGGGGTGTCATTCACCACTGCACAGGCCGGCGCCATGTTCGGGCTGTTCTTCACCGACCAGAACCGTATCAGCAGTTTTGCGGAAGTGATGGCCTGCGACAGCGAGCGCTTCAACCGCTTCTTCCACGCCATGCTGGACCAGGGCATTTATCTGGCGCCCAGCGCGTTCGAAGCGGGGTTCGTGTCTGCGGCGCACAGTGATGAGGATATCGATGCCACCATCGCCGCCGCACGCAAGGCGTTTGCGAAGGTGTAAAGGCCTGACCAGAATCTCACCTGTAGGAGCACCTCTTGAGGTGCGAACCGTGCCGCGTAAGCAGGGATTTGTGAGCGACGCTTGCGTGAAAGCTGTATCGTTTTCCCTCGCCAAGGCTCGGGTTCGCGCCTCAAGAGGCGCTCCTACAGCGGCCCCATAAGCAAGGTCAGTCGCGCACCAAGACGGCCTGCTTGCCGCCGATGAGCTTCAGCAAATCCCCCGGCGCCATGGCGATTTCCAGCCCGCGCCGGCCGGCGCTCATGTAGATAATCTCGTGGGATGCCGCGCTGCCATCCAGATATAACGGCAACCGTTTCTTCTGCCCCAGCGGGCTAATGCCGCCCAGCACATAACCGGTTAATCGTTGCGCCTTGTCCGCCGGGCACATCTGCGCCTTCTTGCCACCGTGGGCACGGGCCAGATATTTCAGGTCCAGCTGATGGGCCACCGGCACCATGGCCACCACCGGCGCGTCATCCACCAGCGTCATCAGCGTCTTGAACACCTGCTCCACCGGCAGATCCAGAGCCTCCGCCGCTTCCAACCCGTAGCTTTGCGCTTTCGGGTCGTGTTCGTAGCTATGCAGCGTAAACGCTACCTTGCCGCGCTTGGCGGCCTGCACCGCCGGTGTCATGCCTTGCGCGACTCCGGGTCACGCAGCGTCGCCGCCCGTTCGCGAGCCGCCTTCGCTCCTGCGGCATCGCCTTGCCGGTCCCGCGCGGTGGCCACCAATTCCCATAAACCTGCCTGATACGCCGAGTGGTCCGGCGCCAGACGCAG
>NZ_LWFX01000834.1:0-397 GCF_001635175.1 Alcanivorax sp. HI0083
TGCCCTGCAAGGCCGCCACAAACTGCTGGACCAGCTTAATGAGATGAACCGCGGAAGCGCCGCCCTGCAGGCCGCGTCGGCGCCCTAGGGAACCTCTGAAAAACTCCTTGCATGCTCAGCGTGGCCTGAAGCGTGCAGCTGTTGCGTCTTGTCTTGATGGTCAGGGTGGTTCCCTTTCCGAGAGGCAAGGCGCAGCAGATGTGCGCTTCAGGCCACGCCCTTCGGGTCATTCAGGCTGGCCCGCACTCGTTGTTGCGTTTTTTCGATGGATGGACATATCTCGATCCCAGTTAGGGGACACCTTCAAAAGCGCGCCTAGATTGCGAACCAGCCTGAAAGACTGAGTACACAAGGAGTTTTTCAGAGGTTCCCTAGGCCTAGCTATCGTTCTTGAGAG
>NZ_LWFX01000835.1:0-797 GCF_001635175.1 Alcanivorax sp. HI0083
ACAGTTGATAGTTGATAGTTGACAGCTTGGAGTGCCCCCGATTTAGTAGACACCTAATGATTAAACGGTCGCAGCATAGGCACTGGGGGNAACTCCTCCCAGTGCCATGTGCCGACGCACATTGGGATAGTACTGGTCCGTATAGTAACGAACTTCGCTCGCCATTTCGTCTCGGCCTATCTCTCCAAGAGGGCGAGTCCACTCCTTTTTTAGCAAGGCAAAGACACTCTCGGCACAAGCATTGTCCCAGCAGTTGCCGCGCCGGGACATGCTGATGGTCACCTTTCTGTCATTGAGCCAACTCAGCACCTCTTCACTACGATATTGGCTGCCTTGGTCTGAGTGGAACAGCAAATCACGCCCCGCAGGTTTCTGGCGCCTCCAGGCCTGTTTCAGCGCCGCTATAACCAATTGTGAGCAGTTAACCGGCCCCATCGCACGGCCCACGATCTGACGAGTCCCCAGATCCAGCACAACGGCAATGTAGAGCCAGCCTTCTTGGCAGCGGATCTGGGTAATATCCGACACCCAGACACGGTTGGCCTTCCCAACCGAGAACTGGCGATTCAGCAGATTGGGCAACACCGGTAGAGACGACTTGGCCTTGCGGTAGCCGGGCTTGGGTGCCGTACGCGAACGGTAGCCCGCCGCCTGCAGCAACCGCTGAACCTGATTTTTCCCACAGCAAACCCCCGCATCCTGGGCATGCAGCCAGAGCTTACGGTAACCCGGTATGCTTTGCTGACGACGAGCCTCTTTCAGAAGGAAGGCCAAGAGGGCGTCATCGCGCCTCTGTT
>NZ_LWFX01000836.1:0-310 GCF_001635175.1 Alcanivorax sp. HI0083
GGGAGGCACCGTGAGTTGATAAAGGCGGCTGGTGCCGGTGCTTTTATTGTAGGCCATGAACTGGCAGCTATCCCGGTAAGCAAAGGCATGTACGGTAGTGAATCCGGTAGTGATGTCACCGTAGGTTTTCTGGAAGCGATACTGGTGTGCGAAGTGGTCCGGCATCACGCGGAAGAAATCAAAAATACCGTCTGACTCGTTGTAGGCGAGTAGATGCAGTTGATTACCCAGCATAAAAGGGCTGAGTTGTTGATACGGTTTCTCCGCATTCAGCTCGATAACGGGGCTAAAGCTGTGTGCTTTTTCATCC
>NZ_LWFX01000837.1:0-860 GCF_001635175.1 Alcanivorax sp. HI0083
GTGCCCTTGGGTAAACACGACCTACGAGTGGATGGTGTGTTTTGTGGTTTGTAGATACCGTCTCTCCCAATGAACCACAACCCCTCTCAAACGGGCTGTGGTTCATATTCTTTCTGGTGCGCCAGCACGCCGTAAGCGATGTGCACCAGTTTTCTCATGGCCGCGCCCAGCGCTGACATCTTTCGTTTGCCTGCAGCACACAGCCGTTGATATTGGCGCCGAATGCTGGGGTTATGCCGCATCGCCACAACGGCACCCATGTATAACTTTTGCCGCAACGCGGGGTCGCCATTCTTCGAGAGCCGCGGCGCGTGCCTGACCGAACTGCCCGAGGTCCACTCCACCGGCACCAGCCCCATGAAGGCCGCCACTTGTCTGCCACTCTTGAAGCGCCTTGATCGTAGTGCCACCAACAAATGCACCGACAGCACCTCGCCAATACCGGGAATACTCTCCAGCAAGCCTCTATCGCGCTTCAGGCCGTCATGGCGATCAATATGCTCATCCACTTCCTTGACCAGTCGTTTGGCCTCCCGTCGCAGCAACGCCAGCACATGCGTAATCGAGTGCTCCGCTTGCGTATCCCGGTTGAACTGCGCCTTTTCTAACCGGTTCTGTTCCCGCTGAATGTCCTTTTGCACCGTCTCCAGCCGTTTCGCCAGCTGCTTGAGGGTCCGCACTTCCTCTGGCTCAGGCTGCCAAGGCGTCAGCTCCGGGTTGGCTAGAGCAAAATGGGCAATGCGTTTGCTGTCTTTCTTGTCACTCTTGCCTTGATCGCCCAGGGAACGGGCGTAGTAGCGCACGCGGGCAGGGTTCAGCACGTAGACCGTCACACCGGCTTGGTGCAACCAGTGCGCCAG
>NZ_LWFX01000838.1:0-1695 GCF_001635175.1 Alcanivorax sp. HI0083
GGAAGGCTCAGACAGCTAGGAGGTTGGCTTAGAAGCAGCCACCCTTTAAAGAAAGCGTAATAGCTCACTAGTCGAGTCGGCCTGCGCGGAAGATGTAACGGGGCTCAAACTGGATACCGAAGCTGCGGCAGCAGACTTGTTCTGCTGGGTAGGGGAGCGTTGTGTAAGCCTGTGAAGGTGTGTTGAGAAGCATGCTGGAGGTATCACAAGTGCGAATGCTGACGTGAGTAACGATAATGCGGGTGAAAAACCCGCACGCCGAAAGACCAAGGTTTCCTGCGCAACGCTAATCGGCGCAGGGTGAGTCGGCCCCTAAGGCGAGGCAGAAATGCGTAGCTGATGGGAAACGGGTTAATATTCCCGTACTTCTTATAACTGCGATGGAGAGACGGAGAAGGCTATGCCTACCGGGCGTTGGTTGTCCCGGGGAAAGGCTGTAGGCTGAGGTGTTAGGCAAATCCGGCACCTTAAGGCTGAGAGTCGAGACCACTGGTCCTTTGTGACCGGGAAGTGGTTGATGCCATGCTTCCAGGAAAATCTTCTAAGCTTCAGGTTATAAGGAACCGTACCCCAAACCGACACAGGTGGTTGGGATGAGTATTCTAAGGCGCTTGAGAGAACTCGGGTGAAGGAACTAGGCAAAGTGGTACCGTAACTTCGGGAGAAGGTACGCCGCTGACGGTGATGGGATTTACTCCCTAAGCTATCGGCGGTCGCAGTGAAAAGGCCCCTGCAACTGTTTATTAAAAACACAGCACTCTGCAAACGCGTAAGCGGACGTATAGGGTGTGACGCCTGCCCGGTGCCGGAAGGTTAATTGATGGGGTTAGCTTCGGCGAAGCTCTTGATCGAAGCCCCGGTAAACGGCGGCCGTAACTATAACGGTCCTAAGGTAGCGAAATTCCTTGTCGGGTAAGTTCCGACCTGCACGAATGGCGTAATGATGGGGGCGCTGTCTCCACCCGAGACTCAGTGAAATCGAAATCGCAGTGAAGATGCTGTGTACCCGCGGCTAGACGGAAAGACCCCGTGAACCTTTACTATAGCTTCACAGTGGACTTTGAACCTGTTTGTGTAGGATAGCTGGGAGACTTTGAAGCAGTGACGCTAGTCATTGTGGAGTCGTCCTTGAAATACCAGCCTGGCATGTTTGAGGTTCTAACCTGGGTCCCTTATCGGGATCGGGGACATTGTGTGGTGGGTAGTTTGACTGGGGCGGTCTCCTCCCAAAGAGTAACGGAGGAGCACAAAGGTACCCTCAGCACGGTCGGACATCGTGCAACGAGCGTAAAGGTAGAAGGGTGCTTGACTGCGAGACCTACAAGTCGAGCAGGTGCGAAAGCAGGTCTTAGTGATCCGGTGGTTCTGTATGGAAGGGCCATCGCTCAACGGATAAAAGGTACTCCGGGGATAACAGGCTGATACCGCCCAAGAGTTCATATCGACGGCGGTGTTTGGCACCTCGATGTCGGCTCATCTCATCCTGGGGCTGAAGCCGGTCCCAAGGGTATGGCTGTTCGCCATTTAAAGAGGTACGCGAGCTGGGTTTAGAACGTCGTGAGACAGTTCGGTCCCTATCTGCCGTGGGCGTTGGAGATTTGAGAGGAGCTGCTCCTAGTACGAGAGGACCGGAGTGGACGAACCTCTGGTGTTCCGGTTGTCACGCCAGTGGCATTGCCGGGTAGCTACGTTCGA
>NZ_LWFX01000839.1:0-431 GCF_001635175.1 Alcanivorax sp. HI0083
CCACAAATGACCCGCGACGATTACCTGTACAACGCCAACAGCAGCCACTGGTTGAGCAATCTTGAAGCACCACTGGAAGGATACAGTGTTCTTTACGGCCCTGAAGACACCGTGCGTAGCCCACGTACCCGTTACAACGCGGCGATGATCAGTGACGAGTCCGGCAGTGGCCTGTCCGGTGCCGATGGCAACTTCAGTTTCAGCGAATTGAAAACCGTGCTGAGCCATAATGGCTCGCTGTTCGCCGGTGACTGGACCAACCAGCTGACCCAGCGTTGCACCAGCTACAGCACCGCCGAGCTGGATGGGGCCGCTTACGATTTAACCGCAGCCTGCCAGGCGCTGGTGAACTGGGATGGAACCTATAACATCACCAGTCGCGGGGCTCACCTGATGCGTGAAACCCTGCGCCAGTTCCGGGTGAGCGGGCA
>NZ_LWFX01000840.1:0-334 GCF_001635175.1 Alcanivorax sp. HI0083
CTTCAGATTTGCTTGAAACCTTGCCCCGTGTTGATGCCGTTAAACCGGTTGCGGTTAATGGATTGTCGCTGGATGTTTTCTCTGCGCAGTCTCTCGGCAACGAACCGCACCCGGACCAGCTCGCCTATGTGATCTATACCTCCGGTTCCACCGGCAAACCCAAAGGCGTGTCCCTGACCCATGCCGGTCTCTCCATGCATGTGCAGACCATTGGTGAACGCTATGGCATGACCCCGGATGATGTGGAGCTGCAGTTCGCCTCCATCAGTTTCGATGGAGCGGTAGAGCGCTGGACGGTGCCGTTGGCCTTTGGTTCGCGGGTGGTGATTCGTGA
>NZ_LWFX01000841.1:0-269 GCF_001635175.1 Alcanivorax sp. HI0083
AGACCCATTCAAAGTGTGTACCAATTCTGGCTTGCCGGTTTCCGGATTACGCCAGCGGGCCTGCATACGGCGCGACTGGTAATCCTGAAAGTTGGAGCAGGAAGAGATTTCCCGATAGCGCTGCTGGCTCGGCAGCCAGACTTCGATGTCGTAGGTTTTGGACGAGGAAAAGCCCAAATCTCCGCCACACAGGATCACCACCCGGTAAGGCAGATCCAGTTTTTGCAAAACCGCTTCGGCATGGCCGGTGAGCGCTTCCAGAGCGGCAT
>NZ_LWFX01000842.1:0-220 GCF_001635175.1 Alcanivorax sp. HI0083
AACAGATCCCGGTGATCGTGGATTTCTGGGCCAGCTGGTGCCAGCCCTGTCAGCAGATGGCGCCGATACTGGAGCGGCTGGTCAATGAATACCAGGGCAAGGTGCTGCTGGCGAAGGTGAATGCAGATGAACAGCAAATGCTGGCCAGCCAGTTTGGTGTGCGCAGTCTGCCCAGCCTGAAACTGGTGTATCAGGGGCAGCTGGTCAGCGAGCTGGATGG
>NZ_LWFX01000843.1:0-3953 GCF_001635175.1 Alcanivorax sp. HI0083
GCATCGGACTCTGTATCCAGAATCACCGGGCTGCCGGAGTTGCTGGCGTTGAGTACCGCCTGGGATTCCGGAATCACGCCCAACAGTTCGATGGCGAGGATTTCCTGCACGTCTTCCACCGAGAGCATCTGCCCGTTTTCCACCCGTTCCGGGGAGTAACGTGTCAGCAGCAAGCGAGAGGGAATATCGCCATCGCCTTGTTCGGCATGGCGGGTCTTGCTGGCCAAAATGCCGATGATGCGGTCGGAGTCCCGTACGCTGGAGACTTCCGGGTTGGTGACGACCACGGCCTCATCGGCGAAGTAGGCGGCCATCAGGGCGCCTTTTTCGATGCCGGCGGGGCTGTCGCAGATAATGTAGTCCATCTGCATGTCATCACGCAGGGCGTTGAGCACGCCTTCCACGCCTTCAATGGTGAGGGCGTCCTTGTCGCGGGTCTGGGAGGCCGGGAGGATGAACAGGTTGTCCACCTTCTTGTCCTTGATCAGCGCTTGCTTGATGTTGGCATCGCCACTGATCACGTTGACCAGATCATAGACCACACGGCGTTCGCACCCCATGATCAGGTCCAGGTTGCGCAGGCCCACATCAAAATCAATCACAGTGGTTTTAAAACCGCGCAGGGCAAGGCCTGTGGCCAGCGCTGCACTGGTGGTGGTTTTGCCGACGCCACCCTTGCCGGATGTCACGACCACGATCTTCGTCACGCTCTTCTCCTTACCTTCCATGTTTCATGCACGCTAGTTCAGCGCGGTAAAATGCATCGCTTCGCCCTGCATGTATAGATGCACGGGCCGGTTACGGTATGACTCGGGCAGGTCTTCGGCTACCCGATAATGGCCGGCAATGGATACCAGTTCGGCATTCAGTTGCTGGCAAAAAATACGTGCGCTGGTATCGCCGCGAACCCCGGCCAGGGCGCGGCCGCGCAGGTTGCTGTACACATGAATGTTGCCGTCGGCCATGATTTCCGCGCCGGTGCTCACCGGGGCGAGCACGATCAGGTCGCCACGGCTGTAGACCTGCTGACCGGAGCGTACCGGCTGGTCGATGACCATGGTTTCAACCTGCTGAGCAGCGGGCTTGCTGTTCGCAGCACCATCGTCCGTGGCCGGTGCGGGTTCGGCGCGGCGGGGTACATCACGGCCGCCGGCCAGGCTCAACGTGCCCAGACCCAGCATGCTTGCTGTGTCCGTATCAATGTTTTCGCTACGGGCCAGGGCAACCAGATTGACCCCCAGGCTGCGCAGCGTATCCACAGCGGCCATCAGCGCCACGGGATCGCTATCCAGCTCCGGGCTCACATCGATTACCACGGGGGCTTCCTGTAGCCACTGGGCGGCGTCTTCCAGGCGCTGACTCACCTGTTGGTGGAGGACATTGGCATCCAGATTTTTCAACTGGAGGACCGTCATCATCAGCATGCGGCCCTTGAATTCGATTGCGGTTTTTTCTTCGACGACTGCTGTCATTACTGACCTGTTGTCCGAGGGGCAAAGGGAGGCAAAAAGGCGCTCCGGGCCCAGTGGGGCGTAATTTGGGCAAGACTAGACGAAAGCGACCATGCGTAAAAGCGCCAAAAGGGTGATCTGAATGTTAAATCTCTGTGAGATTGGGCAGATCGGGGATTAACTGCTGGAAAAAGCAGCATTTTGCGCAAAAACGTCAGCGTTGCCTTTTTGTGAAAATGAGCACTGGTTAATTTTTGTGCAGCGGTGCAGGTTCATCGCAAGCCGGAACGTCACTTCGGAGCCGGCTGGCAGGAGGGACTGGAAAAGAAGAGAAGGGCGGAATGGTGAGCACCATCCCGCCCCGGTGGTTTACATCATTGGCCGTTCGGCGTGAACCTTCACTTCTTTCAGGTCCTTGTCGAAGGCGTCGGTGAGCAGGCAGTCGTAACGCATGGCGTCGTACTCGTTGATGGCCTCTACCTGGCTCTCGTTGATGATGCCCTTGCGGGCCGCATCCTGCAGTTTTTCCAGCACGGTCTCGCCTTCCAGTTGACCTTTGCCTTCTGCCTTCAGGTAAGCAAGGAAGCCGGGCTCCACTTCCAACAGTTTGTTGAAGGTGGCTTCCACGCGGCCGATGGAATCCTCCGGATCCTGGGAGATATAGGCGGGTTCCGCCAGCGCATCACGCACCGAACTGGGTTCCATGATCATCTGCCCCAGAGTGCGTATCTGATCGTCGCTGGGTGCCTGGGCCTTGCAGGGGCGACCCAGCGGGAAGAACAGGCGCTTGAGCACGTGGCCGAGGCCAAAGAAACCGAAGTTGCGCGAGAACGCTTCCAGGGAGTCGTGGGCCCGGCTGAAGGCCAGCCGCAGCGCATAGTGCGCATGGGCATCGTTGGCCTCATCGCGGGGCAGGGTGGCGTGGTACTTGAGAATGGCACAGGCAATCAGCAGNTGGCTGTGCACATCACCCAGCCGGGCGGACAGCAGCTCGCGCCGCTTCAGATCGCCGCCCAGCAGCGCCAGGGCCATGTCCGAGACGCTGGCCAGTACCGCACTGTAGCGGCTGACCAGACGATACCAGGGCGCACTGAACGCGTCGGAATTACCGGGGGCATCAGACAGGTAGGGGCCCGCGAAGGCCTGCACGATGGCACTGCTGATATTGCCCAGCGTATGGCCTGCATGGGAGAAGAACAGGTCATCGAAGTCCTGCAGCCCCTGCTTCTTGTCTTCCGCCTGTATGGCTTGCAGTTCGTCATAGAGGAACGGATGGCAGCGCATGGCGCCTTGGCCGAAGATCATCAGTGAGCGGGTGAGGATGTTGGCCCCTTCCACGGTGATGGCAATGGGGGTGGACTGATAGGGCAGGGCCAGGAAGTTACGCGGGCCCAGCTGGATGCCGCGGCCACCGGCGATATCCATGCCGTGGTTGATCAGCTCACGCATCATTTCGGTGGCATGGTATTTGGCCATGGCGGTCACCACGGACGGTGCGCCGTCTTCCAGCGAACGGGTCACCAGATGGCGGTAGGCTTCCAGGGTGTAGGCCAGCGCCGCCACATCGGCGGACGCTTCCTGTACGCCCTCGAATTCGCCGACGGCCGTATTGAACTGGCGACGAATGCGGCCAAAGGCACCGGTCATCCGGTAGCCCATTTCGCCACTGGCGGTGGCCAGTGCAGGCAGGGAGACGCCGCGGCCGGCACCGAGGCATTCAATCAGCATGCGCCAGCCTTTGCCGGCCATATCCGGGCCGCCGATGATGGCATCGAGAGGCACGAACACATCCTTGCCATTGATGGGGCCGTTCATGAACGGGGAACCGGGGTAGTGCCGGCGGCCGATTTCCACGCCTTTGGTGTCGGCGGGAATCAGGGCGCAGGTGATACCGAGGTCTTCCTCATCACCGAGCAGTTTTTCCGGGTCATAAAGCTTGAACGCAAGCCCCACCACCGTGGCCACCGGGGCCAGGGTGATCCAGCGTTTGGCGAAGTTCAGGCGCATGCCCAGCACTTCCTTGCCGTCGATCTTGCCTTTGCAGATGACGCCGGTATCGGGAATGGCGCCGGCATCGGAACCGGCTTCCGGCCCGGTAAGGCCAAAGCAGGGAATCTCGTCGCCCTTGGCAAGGCCGGGCAACCAGCGGTCTTTCTGTTCCTGGGTGCCGTATTCCGCCAACAGTTCACCCGGGCCGAGAGAGTTGGGCACCATGGCGGTGACGGCGGCGGTGAGTGAGCGGGTGGCAATCTTGCTCATGATGCGGCTTTGCGCATAGGGCGAGAAGGCCTTGCCGCCGTATTCGGTGGGAATGATCAGGCTGAAAAAGCCCTTGTGCTTGAGGAAATCCCAGACCTCTTCGGGCAGGTCTCGCAGTTCGTGGAAGATCTGCCACTCATCAAGCATGTCGCACAATTGCACCACTTCGTTGTCGATGAAGGACTGCTCGTCATCGGTGAGCGTGGTGAACTGAATGTGAGCGAATTTCTCCCAATCCGGTCG
>NZ_LWFX01000844.1:0-566 GCF_001635175.1 Alcanivorax sp. HI0083
TTGAAAGGCTTCCCTGAAGCCATCGAGAGCATTTACCCGAAAACGGAAATCCAGCATTGCGTGATTCACCAGATCCGTAACTCACTGAAGTATGTTGCCTCGAAAAACCAGAAAGCCTTCATGGCCGACCTGAAGCCCGTCTACAAGGCTGCAACGCTGAACGCCGCAGAAAACGCACTCGATGAACTGGAAGCCAAGTGGGGCGAGAAATACCCGATGGTAATCAAGTCCTGGCGGGAAAAGTGGCCAACCCTGTCAGCCTACTTCAAATACCCTGATTACGTCCGTACTGCGATTTACACCACCAATGCCGTGGAGGCCGTACATCGCCAGTTCCGCAAGCTGACAAAGACCAAGGGTGGCTTCGCCAGTGAGAACGCCTTACTGAAGCTGCTCTATGCCGGTATACTCAAGGCATCCGAGCGCTGGACCCACCCGGTGCAGAACTGGAATCTGACGCTGTCACAGATGGCCATCCACTTCCCCGAGCGCCTGGACAAATACATCAGCCTGTGAGGCTGCTGGCTGTGACACAGAGTTTTGAACACCCTCTGGCGTCGGTCTAG
>NZ_LWFX01000845.1:0-217 GCF_001635175.1 Alcanivorax sp. HI0083
ATGAACTACATCCGCGGGCGCAGTTTCCAGAAATCCCTGATCCTGATCGATGAAAGCCAGAACCTGACACCTCACCAGATGAAGGCGATCATTACCCGGGCCGGGGAAGGTTCCAAGGTGGTATGCCTGGGCAACCTGGCGCAAATCGATACGCCCTACCTGTCGCCAACCAGTTCCGGGTTGACCTACATGACCGAACGATTCAAACGGTTCGAGC
>NZ_LWFX01000846.1:0-317 GCF_001635175.1 Alcanivorax sp. HI0083
CATTCGCAAACCCGGCCTGCATCGCACGCTTACTGGCGATGGCGTGGCGAGTATGGTGGCGGCCCTGTTTGGCGGACCGCCCAATACCACCTACTCGGAAGTCACCGGCGCGGTGATGCTGACCCGGGTGTTCAATCCGGTGGTGATGACCTGGACGGCTATTTTCGCCATCCTGCTGGCGTTTATCGGAAAGTTCGGCCTGCTGCTGCAAAGCATCCCCACGCCGGTCATGGGCGGCATTCTGATTCTCATGTTCGGGTCGATTGCCAGTGTGGGCATGAATACCCTGATCAAGGCGCAGGTGGACCTGCACGCTC
>NZ_LWFX01000847.1:0-246 GCF_001635175.1 Alcanivorax sp. HI0083
CAGGGAATCAAATTCCGCAATGACCAATGATCCGGTAAAGCCCGCTGGGCCCGGGTCTTCACTGTCGATAGCCGGGTGTGGCCCTGCCAGTTGCAGGCGCCCTTGATCACGGAGGGCTTCCAGCCGCGCCAGGTGCGCGGGGCGAGCCTGTTTGCGTGACGGCAAGGAGTCAGGGACATCTTCACTGATGATCGCGTACAGCATGGTTTCGCTCTTTATTCAGGTTTGCGGTGGTGTGCGGCCATG
>NZ_LWFX01000848.1:0-6018 GCF_001635175.1 Alcanivorax sp. HI0083
CCGCTCAATCCCCGATTTTTAAGGTAGTTAACCGCTTTTTGCCGCTCTGGCGCCTGGCGTAACTGCTGCGCGTAGAACTTCTCGGCGCGGCTAAGCAGGTCGTAAAGCGATTGAAGGCGGTCCTTCTTTTGCCGGTCGGCGGCGGTTTCCGGCCGGGATTCGGGCACTTCCATGCCGGCGCGGCTGGCCAGTTGTTTGACTGCTTCCGGAAAGCTCAGATGCTCGTATTCCATCAGGAAGCCCACCGCATTGCCGGAGGCGCCACAACCGAAGCAGTAATAGAACTGCTTGTCTGGAGCCACGGTGAAGGAGGGCGTTTTTTCCTGGTGGAAGGGGCAACAGGCGCTGTAGTTGCGGCCGGTTTTTTTCAGCGGCACACGGGCATCAATCAGCTCTACCAGGTCGGTGCGAGCCAACAGGTCATGTGTGAAGTTTTCCGGAATGCGTGCCATATAAGGGTCTGTTAAGTGATCTCAATCGGCCTGCCGAGTCCTGGCCAGGCGTTCGCGCGCAACGGTTAAGTGGACTGATAGCAAAAAACGGCGTGGCTGGATGTGTGCCCCGTCGAACAGGTCCAGAAAATCTCTTCCGGCAGAGAAGCAATAGTAGTGTAGACAGGCCGGGTGGTTTCTGCCAGAAAGGGACGGTATTCAACCAGAAAGTTGGCCATTGTGACAGAGTTAGCGGGTCGCGGGATTGGATACCGGATTGCTGTTGTTGCGCAACAATTTATGAACGATGTTAAGACGAACATTGCTGGTAGAACGGAATTCAGACCCGAATAATGCAATAACGTCACTACAGTAAGGGCGGGAGCCATGGCAGAAGGAAGTGCAGTGGCTGTTCAGGCGTATTTGAACCTGAATGGGGTCGTATGGAAGTTGATGGAGGATGGTTCTCTGGTTCCGTTGGAACCCGGAGAAGCCGTTCTTCCCGATGTCCCTTTGCTGGAGTTTCCGGACAGTAACCCGGAGGCTGATCCGGCGTCTTCTTCAAGCCAGTCCTCGCTGGCCTCCTTCTTTACCAATGTTTCCCGCGATGGTGCTGGCGAAATTCCTTCTTCCGGGTATGACACCCGTGGTGTAGCCGATGCCGGGGAGAGTTCCCGTGATGCCAAGCAGGGTCCACCCCCGGACCTGCTCCCCAACGATGCCGGCATCAGTATCCGGATTCAGGATGGCGGCGACGGTTATGTAAACCGTTTCGAGCAGGATGCGGTGGATCTGGTGGGTACTACCACCGATATTCTTGATGACACCGTGGTGGATGTGATTGTTCTGGATGCCCAGGGCGGCTCTGTCACCTTTACGGCCGTGGTGCAGGATGGCCGCTTCTCAGTGCCCGGTGCAGACCTGAGTTCACTGGCAGAAGGCCCGCTCACCGCGGTGGCCACTTACCAGGATCCTTACGGCAACCGGGTTACCGGCACCGACGACAGCATCAAGGATACGCTGGCCAGTGGTGTGGATGTGGAAGCCGCCACTGGCACTGATGATGTGGTCAACGCGGTGGAAGCGGTGGACAACACCCTCAGCGGCACCTTTGCCGATGTGCAGGCCGGTGCCGACGTGGAGGTGACCGTCAGTGGCGCCGGCCATGGGGATCTGGTCTTTACCACTACGCTGGATGCCAGCGGTCACTGGTCGATTCCCGATGTGGACCTGGATGTCTTCGACGACGGCACGCTGACGCTCACCGCCAGCACCGTGGACCAGGCCGGCAACCCGGCGACCATCACCGATACCGTAGACATGGACACCCAGGCGGCGATTACCGCCGAGTTTGTGGACGCCCAGCAGCCTGACGGGGTCGCTGCGGGAGTGGCGGAGCTGGTCTTTGCTGGCGGTTACCGTTAAATCGCTGCTTGTCGGCTTACGGCCTTCGGTCTAAGCCGACCACGGTGCATCCAGGTAGGCTGCGGTGTTTGTGCGTATCGTAGACGCAGGGAAACAGTGTTCGTCGTCAATAGACGAATAAGGGGGAGGCTTGAGTGTTATTGCTGGAGTCTGGTTCAGCCCAGTTTGGCGCGAACCTTGCCACTGGCGGCGCCCATGTCGGCACGACCCTGCAATTGCGGCTTGAGAATGCCCATCACCTTGCCCATATCCTGCATACCGGACGCACCGGTTTGCGCCATGGCGTCATCGATAAGGGAATCGATTTCGGCATCGGTGAGCTGGGTGGGGAGGAATTCCTGGAGTATCACGATTTCCGCTTCTTCGGTTTCCGCCAGTTCAGGGCGGTCCGCCTCACGGTATTGTGTGGCTGAATCCTTGCGCTGCTTGATCAGCTTGTCGAGCAACGCCAGTACACGGGCATCATCGGGCTCGATGCGCTCGTCCACTTCGATTTGCTTGATCGCTGCCAGCGCCATACGAAAAACGCCAAGACGCGCCTTTTCTTTGGCACGCATGGCGTCTTTCATGGCTGCAGTGAGCTGCTCTTTGAGCGCACTCATCAGACGTTTATACCTTTATACCTTAGTACAAACGTTTGCGTGCCAGTTGCTCACGCTGCAGTTTTTTAAGGTGACGCTTGACGGCTGCGGCACGCTTGCGCTTACGCTCTTGTGTGGGCTTCTCGTACTGCTCGCGACGACGCACTTCAGAGAGAATACCCGCTTTTTCACAGCCACGCTTGAAACGGCGCAGGGCCACATCAAACGGTTCGCCTTCTTTCACCTTCACCTGAGGCATGAAGAATCACCTTCCTAGAAATTAGAGTTTATGGGTTCGCCGCGGGCTCAGGTGGTCCCGGGGTGCGGCGAGGCGGGGATTCTACCTGAGTGGTGAATAAATGCAAATCCGGACGTCTGGCGCTATCATGGCGCCGCAATTTCACAGGGTTGAGCACCATGCGCGTATTGGGTATTGAATCAAGCTGCGACGAGACCGGCGTGGCCATCTATGACACCGAACAGGGCCTGCTGGGGCAGGCGCTCTATAGTCAGGTGGAGATGCATGCCCGTTATGGCGGGGTGGTGCCAGAGCTGGCCAGCCGTGACCATGTGCAGCGGGCTCTGCCGCTGGTGCGTGATGTGATGGAGCAGGCTGGTACCCACCCCGAGCAGCTGGATGGTATCGCCTATACCGCTGGTCCGGGCTTGGCTGGCGCTTTGCTGGTGGGCGCCGGCGTGGCCCGTTCACTGGCGTTCGGCTGGGATCTGCCTGCGGTGGCGGTGCATCACATGGAGGGGCACCTGTTGGCGCCGTTGCTGGAACCCAATGCGCCGGCGTTTCCGTTTGTGGCGCTGCTGGTCAGTGGCGGGCATACCCTGCTGCTGGATGCCCAGGGGCTGGGGAATTATGCCATTCTGGGGGAATCGGTGGATGATGCTGCCGGTGAAGCGTTTGACAAGGCCGCCAAAATGATGGGCCTGGGGTATCCGGGTGGGCCGCGCATTGCTGGGCTGGCCCAGCAGGGCGCGGCAGGGCGGTTTCGTTTTCCCCGCCCGATGACGGATCGCCCGGGGCTGGATATGAGCTTTTCCGGCCTGAAGACGTTCACCCTGAACACCATTAACGATCTGGGTGGCAAAGAGGCCTTGAGCGAGCAGGATCGGGCCGATATTGCCCGCGCCTTCGAGGAAGCGGCGGTGGATACCCTGGTGATCAAATGCCGCCGGGCGGTGGAACAGACCGGACACAAACGGTTAGTGATGGCGGGTGGCGTGAGTGCCAACCGTTCCCTGCGGGCAAAGCTGGGTGAGCAGATGGCCAAGCGTGGTGTGGAACTGTTTTACCCGGCGCCGCAATACTGCACCGACAACGGCGCCATGATTGCCTTTGCCGGGGCGTTGCGTTTGCAGGCGGGTGAGTCTGCGGAGTTGCCGATCAAAGTGCGCCCAAGGTGGCCGCTAACTGAGCTGGCGGGGCTGTAAACCCAGTTGAAAGTTTAAAGTTCAAAGTTTAAACGCGGATTAGGCTGTCCTGCTTTGCCATGCTCTGCCCGCGATGAGGGTAATGTCGCGGGCAATGCCTGTCAAAACCCGAGGCGCGTTGACGCGCTTTTCAACTTTGAACTTTCAACTTTACACTGCGGCTCAGTCTTTCTTCCTGAACCCCAGTTCTTCCCCGCGCAGGATTTTCTGCAGGTTGCTGCGGTGCCGGGCAATCATCACCAGAGACAGGGCCAGCATGGGCCAGAAGGCCTGGGGCAGCCAGGCGAAAATACAAGCTGGCGCTACCACAAAGGCACTGAGTGAGGCGATGGAGGAGATACGGTTAAGCGCAAAGACCAGCAGCCAGGTGCTACCGGCAACCAGCCCACTGGGCCAGTGCAGGGCGAACAGCAACCCAAAAGCCGTGGCCACGCCTTTACCGCCCTGAAAGTGAAAGAATACCGGATACAGGTGGCCCAGGAAGGCGAAAGCACCGACCATTGCCGCGACAAAGGGGCCCATATCCAGATAGCGGGCCAGCACTACGGGGATCACCCCTTTGAGTACGTCGCCGAGTAGTGTGAGGGCGGCGGCGGGTTTGCCGCCGATGCGCAGCACATTGGTGGCCCCGGGGTTATTGGAGCCCTCCGTGCGCGGGTCCGGGTAGCCGAACAGCCGGCAAACCAGGATGGCACTGGAAATGGAGCCCATCAGATAGCCGGCCACGCACAATGGCAGTAACCAGAACCAGACTTCCTGTAATGTCCCTGCTTGCACCGGCTATAATCTCCCTTCGCATCGCTGTGTAATACACGGGGTGACATTGTACACAGCACGACGTTATTGCCTGCGCTGCAAGCGTAACATCTGATTACCTGAAATGGGATTCATTCGCCAGGGTGCTGTCGCCAATGAATGCCACGCCAAGAGATCGAGTATGGATATTGTTTATATCAATGATTTGAAAGTGGATACCGTGATCGGCATTTTCGACTGGGAGCGCCGTATTCGCCAGACCGTGAGCCTGGATCTGGAAATGGCGGCGGATATCCGTAAAGGCGCGGCGTCGGACCATATTGATGACGCCCTGGATTACAAGTCTATTGGCAAGCGGTTGATCGCCTTTATCGAAAGCAGTGAGTTTCAGCTGGTTGAGACTCTGGCTGAGAATGTGGCACAGCTGGTGCTCAACGAGTTCCAGGTGCCGTGGCTGAAGTTGCGGCTCAGCAAGCCGGGCGCTCTGCGTGGGGCCCGGGATGTAGGCGTGATTATTGAGCGGGGTGAGCGTCCCGATGGGTGAAGGGCTGAAGAGTGAAGCGTCTCAGGCTCAGGTATTTCTCAGCCTGGGCTCCAATATCGATCGTGAGCACAATATTCGCTCCGGACTGAATGCCCTTGCCCGGGTGTTCGCGCCATTGGCGATCAGCCCGGTGTACGAAAGCGAAGCGGTGGGGTTCGACGGCGATGCTTTTTATAACCTGGTGGTAGGGCTGCAAACGACATTGAGTGTTGGTGAGCTGACTGCCTGCCTGAAAGGCATCGAGAAGGACCATGGTCGGGTGCGGGGCGAGAAGAAGTTTGCCAGTCGAACCCTGGATATCGACATTCTTACCTACGACGATCGCGTGGGTGAGGTGGATGGCGTCCAGCTGCCCCGCGACGAAATTCTCAAACATGCTTTTGTGTTGAAGCCGCTGGTGGATCTGGCCCCGGATGCGCTGCACCCGGAAACCCAAACGTCTTATCAGGCATTGCTGAAAGCAGCAGATTTCAGTGGGCAGGATTTGTGGGTGGTGCCGTTCGAGGATAAGTAACGGCGGTTTTTATATGCCGTCTTCTCTCCCAATGAGTCCCTGCACCCCTGTGGGAAGCGGTGCAGAGCGTTTTACCGGGGTTCCCTGGTTTGCGTTGCAGCGTGTGGCGTGAAGCGTGTTGCGTCTCTCTTAAGGAACCTCTGAAAAACTCCTTGCATGCTCAGCGTGGCCTGAAGCGTGCAGCTGTTTCGTCTTGTCTTGATGGTCAGGGTGGTTCCCTTTCCGAGAGGCAAGGCGCAGCAGATGTGCGCTTCAGGCCACGCCCTTCGGGTCATTCAGGCTGGCCCGCACTCGTTGTTGCCCTTTTTCGATGGATGGACATAC
>NZ_LWFX01000849.1:0-626 GCF_001635175.1 Alcanivorax sp. HI0083
AGCACAGATCGAGCTTTTTCTTACTGACATCAATACCGATGGTAGCCATCTCTCCACTTCTCCTTGTTCGTGCAGCCTCATCCGGTCAACGAAGGGCTCGGATACCGTTCAAGTTTTGAGAGAAATGCTGGCGGGACCTATCTACATCACAGGCTCAGGGCCTCAGGTCGAATACGGGTTGCCCGCCAGCAGTGGCGGAAGGGTAGCAAATCCTTCCGCCGGAGAGACACAAGGTCGTATTTACCCAAGGGCACAGAGAGGCCGAAGGCCGTAATCCGACAAACCCATGCTCAGGATACCCCACCAAGGCTCTCAGGCTGCGCCTCAACCTTGCGCCGGTAATACCCGGCCAGGAACGCCCCGCAAAGAATCTGGATCTGGTTGTAGCACATGATCGGCAGCACGATCATGCCGAAACCGGGATTGGCCACGAACAGTACCTTGGCCATGGGCAAGCCGGACGCCAGGCTTTTCTTCGAACCACAAAACACCGCCGCGATTTCATCCGCCAGGCTCAAGCCCAAACGCCGCGCCAGCAGCATGGACAAGCCGATCACCAGTGCCAGCAACAACAGGCACAAGCCCACCGCCAGCAACAACGACGCCACCGGCAACTGCTGCCACAA
>NZ_LWFX01000850.1:0-521 GCF_001635175.1 Alcanivorax sp. HI0083
CTCGCGGGAGCACATCCGATAACGCTGCGGATTGCGCCATGAGAATGCGTATCAGGTTATACGCCAGCAGATATACCCACATCTCTTTCTCGGCCATCTCCGGTGTTTTGCACGTCAACGTTTCCATGCCCAAGGTGGTTTTGATATTCCGAATATCCAACTCCACATGCCAGCGGCTTCGATACAAGGCTTTCAGTGCTTCCCGTGGAACTTGCGTTGCATCATTCAGGGTAGTAATCAGGACTTTGCTCTCTAGCGCGACCTCCCGTATGACAATTTCAGCGGGGAGATTTCTGAAGTGTTCCGCAGACATCCAGCCTGGGCGCTGTACTGGCTTTTTGATTCGGATCAGATGATCTTTGCTCCCCAGATGCTTTCCTCGACGAAAATCTGTTGTCCGTTTCCTGCCGCCGTTTTGCTGGAAAACCACATCAATACCACGTTCAAGACATTCCGCCAGAACGTAGTAGCTGCCATACAGCGCATCACCCAGCAGAATATCGCCCTGTTCAAGGTCGGAC
>NZ_LWFX01000851.1:0-220 GCF_001635175.1 Alcanivorax sp. HI0083
GGTCCTTGAACAGATCCGCATCCGGCACCGCGCACAGGCGCTCGTCCCAGGGCATATAAGAAGGGCTGAAATGGGCCATATCNACGCCATCGCCCACATGCCGCTTGACGTTGGACAACAGCAGTTTGCGCATAAATTTCGGGTATTTTTTTGACGCTTTATAAATCAGGCGCTGCAGCTTGATATTGCGCCACCGTGCCATACCAAACACCCAGTCCGA
>NZ_LWFX01000852.1:0-489 GCF_001635175.1 Alcanivorax sp. HI0083
TACGGAGCGCCATAGCGAAAGCAAACCATGAGAGGGGAATTAGGGAACCTCTGAAAAACTCCTTGCGTACTCAGTCTTTCAGTCTGGTTCGCAATCTATACCCCATTCGGGGCACAGAGGGCGCGCTTTTGAAGGTGTCCCCTAACTGGGATCGAGATATGTCCATCCATCGAAAAAGCGCAACAACGAGTGCGGGCCAGCCTGGATGACCCGAAGCACCCGTTCGGGCATAAAGGCGCGGCCTGAAGCGCACACCTGCTGCGCCTTGCCTCTCGGAAAGGGAACCACCCTGACCATCAAGACAAGACGCAACAGCTGCACGCTTCAGGCCACGCTGAGCATGCAAGGAGTTTTTCAGAGGTTCCTTAACCTACCGCTACGCCACCTGCGCCAGGGTGAGCTGGGCGAAGCGCGCGAGGATAGCGCTGGCATCGTGGCATTCACGCACTTCCTGCAGATGCGTATCGACCTGCTGCTGGCTCAGGCTGT
>NZ_LWFX01000853.1:0-534 GCF_001635175.1 Alcanivorax sp. HI0083
GACCAGGGAGAGGGCCAACAAGAAAAACGCGGGGGATTGTCTGCGGACTGCACTGCTCGGCATGACACGGGGACCTTCAAAATCGTAACGGCAACAACCGCCGGGATAAACGCGGGTTGGGAAACCTCTGAATAACTCTTTGCATGCTCAGCGTGGCCTGAAGCGTGCAGCTGCTGTGTCTTGTTTCGATGGTCAGGGTGGTTCCCTTTCCGAGAGGCAAGGCGCAGCAGATGTGCGCTTCAGGCCACGCCCTTCGGGTCTTCCAGGCTGGCCCGCACTCGTTGTTGCACTTTTTCGATGGATGGACATACACCTTCAAAAGCGCGCCTAGATTGCGAACCAGCCTGAAAGACTGAGNANGCAAGGAGTTATTCAGAGGCTCCTTGAGGCATAGCCGGGCAACAGCATTAACAGGGCATCCAGGCGATGGTAAAACCGCCGCGCCACCCGGCTCATGGCAAACAGGCCGGCGAGCAAGCACACCAGCACCATCGCCAAAACGGTCACCAGGTCCGCCACCGCAATCCCGCCAAT
>NZ_LWFX01000854.1:0-801 GCF_001635175.1 Alcanivorax sp. HI0083
GTTGATAGTTGACAGCTAACGGGGTGGAATGCCCCGGAAAAAGTAGACACCTTCATTTGGAGAGAAGGTGTCATGAAATACAAAGCCAAGCGCTACTTCAGCGATGATTTCAAACGCGAGGCCGTGCAGGCCTCGCTATCCACCACGCAGACACAGTCCGCACTAGCTGGCAAGCTAGGCATACACCCAAAGTTGTTAAGCCGCTGGCGAAGAGAATGGATTGTGACCAAGAAACCGTCCGCTAAATCCGTCCAGAACACGGGACCCGATAAAAGCCTCAAAGACCTGGAAGGAGAGATTTCTCGCCTGAAAAAGCAGCTCAAGCGAGCCGAGCTGGAGAATGAAATCCTAAAAAAGGCGGACGAGTACTTCGCCAAGCACGGCAAATAAGATTTGCCTTCATCGATGCCTGCCGTAGCCAAGCCTGGCCGGTATCGGTGATGTGCGCAGTACTCGATGTCTCACGAGCAGGCTATTACCGTTGGCGGGAGCGTCAGCGTTGTCCGGGGCCAAAACAGAGGCGCGATGACGCCCTCTTGGCCTTCCTTCTGAAAGAGGCTCGTCGTCAGCAAAGCATACCGGGTTACCGTAAGCTCTGGCTGCATGCCCAGGATGCGGGGGTTTGCTGTGGGAAAAATCAGGTTCAGCGGTTGCTGCAGGCGGCGGGCTACCGTTCGCGTACGGCACCCAAGCCCGGCTACCGCAAGGCCAAGTCGTCTCTACCGGTGTTGCCCAATCTGCTGAATCGCCAGTTCTCGGTTGGGAAGGCCAACCGTGTCTGGGTGTCGGATATTACCCAGA
>NZ_LWFX01000856.1:0-12647 GCF_001635175.1 Alcanivorax sp. HI0083
CACCACCAGATAACACAGCCCGGCGACCACCGGGCTCATGGCGAAGGGGATGTCGATAAGGGTGCTGAGCAGTTTGCGGCCGCGGAACTCGTAACGGGTAACGCACCAGGCCAGCAGAATGCCGAACAGCAAGTTCACTGGCACGGTGATTAACGCGACGATCAGGGTCAGCTTGATGGCGCCGAGCATGTCCGGGTTGGTCAGATTCTGTTGCACCATGGCCCAGCCCTGGCTGAAGGCTTCGGTGAAAATCAGCGCCAGTGGCATCACCAGCAAGATGGCGACCGCAGCAAACGCTGCGATGACAAGAAGCCACTGATGCCAGTGGCGGGGGCGTTCATGCATGGTCAGTGCCCCTTCCAGCGACGGGTCAGACGGGACTGCACCAGCTGGATGCCGAAGAGCAGCACCAGTGAAGCGACCAGGATCACCGAGGCCAGCGCGCTGGCGGCGGCGTAGTCGAATTCATCCAGGCGGATGTTGACCAGCAGCGACAGGATTTCGGTTTCGAAGGGCATATTGCCGGCGATGAAAATCACCGCACCGTATTCCCCCAGACTGCGGGTAAAGGCCAGGGCAGTGCCGGTGAGCAGGGCTGGCATCAGCTGCGCGAGGATCACCCGCGTAAAGGTGGCCATGGGCGTGGCGCCCAGGGTGGCGGCGGCTTCTTCCACGTCGGGCGTCAGGTCTTCGAGCACCGGCTGCACGGCCCGCACCACGAAGGGCAGGCTGGTGAAACTCATGGCGATCATGATGCCCAGAGGCGTGTAGGCGACACTGATTCCCACCGCTTCAAACCATTGCCCCAGCCAGCCGTTGGCGGCAAACAGGGCCGACAGCGTCAGCCCGGCCACGGCGGTGGGCAGGGCGAACGGCAGGTCCACCAGCGCATCCATCAGGCGCCGGCCGGGGAAGCGGTAGCGGGTAATCACCCAGGCCAACAGCAGGCCGACCACGGCGTTGATGCCGCTGGCGCCGGCGGCGGCCAGCAGGGTCACGCGGAAGCTGGCCAGTGAGCGGGGGTCGGTAATCACACCCCAGTACTGGGCCCAGCTCATCTGTGAAACATGGATGGCAAGTCCGGACAGAGGCACCAGAATCACCAGACAGATAAACAACACGCTCAGCGCGAAGCTGAGCGTGAAGCCGGGTAAAACGGAATGTTGGGTTCGCAGTAGGGGCACTGTCTGTTGGCGCGGTTTAGCGCAGGCTCCGGGCCTTGGCTTGCAAGCGATCCAGCTCGCCACCAGACGCAAAGTGGGTCTTCTGGGCGTCCGCCCAGGAGCCGAAATAGTCTGCCACTTCCAGCAGTTTCACCGGGGGGAACTGGTCGGCGGTTTCCTTTACCACGGTGTCGTTATGCACCCGGTAGTTGAAGCCGGCCAGCAGCCGCTGAATGTCTTCACTGTAGAGGAAGTTCAAGTATTCAGTGGCGACTTTACGGGTGCCTTTCTGGTCCACCACCTTGTCCACCACGGTAACCGGGAATTCGGCCAGCACGGAGGTTTTCGGCACTACCACGTCGTAGTCGTCGCTGCCGTACTGCTTGCGGATGTTGTTCACCTCCGACTCGAAGCTGATCAGCACGTCGCCGATTTCACGCTCGGCAAAGGTGACGGTGGCCGCGCGCCCACCGGAATCGAATACCGCCACGTTGGCGAGAAACTGGGCCATGTAATCGCGGATCTTTTCTTCATCCCCGTCCAGGCGATCACTGGTGGCCATCCAGGCAGCCAGGTAGGTGTAGCGGCCGTTGCCGGAGGTCTTCGGGTTGGGGAACACCACACTGACGTCGTCTTTCGCCAGGTCGGCCCAGCCCTGAATGTTTTTCGGGTTGCCCTTGCGCACCAGGAATGCGGTGGTGGAGTAGTAGGGGCTGGAGTTGTTGGGTAGGCGGGTGTTCCAGTTCGCCGGGATCAGGTTGCCCTTGTCGTGCAGCACGTTGACGTCGGTGACCTGGTTAAAGGTCACCACATCGGCTTTCAGGCCCTGCAGGATGGCGCGGGCCTGTTTGGAGGAACCGGAGTGGGACTGCTGGATGGTGACGTCTTCGCCGGCCATTTCCTGCCAGTGGGCCTGGAATTTCGGGTTCACGGCGGCAAACAGTTCACGGGCGATATCGTAGGAGCTGTTCAGCAGGGTCTGCTGGGCACTGGCGGCGCCGGCGATGGCCAGCAGCAGAGCGGAAATCCACACACGCATGGTTTGTCCTCACAAATAGATCGGCGTTGGTCAACACGAATGAGGTTCAAGTCTATATAACCAGACGCTAATTAAAAGCTGTTCGGGTGGAACGAATCGCTATAACGATATGAGCCCGGCAAGGCCCGGGCTAGCCCGGGTTGCGCGGATCGCTGCCCAGCAGGGAATTGCTGTACGCCTGGGCAATGGTCACATCCACGAACTTGCCGATCAGGTCGGTGTCGTCGCACTGGAAGTTCACCACCCGGTTGTTTTCCGTGCGGCCCTTGAGCTGGCCCGGGTCCTTCTTGGAGAAACCATCCACCAGAATGCGCTGGGTGCTGCCCACCATTTTGCGGGAGATGTCCTGGGCGTTCTGGTTGATGCGCTGCTGGAGAATCGCCAGGCGCTGCTTCTTCACGTCCACGTCCACATCGTCGGGCAGGTCCGCCGCCGGGGTGCCGGGGCGGGCGCTGTAGATGAAGCTGAAGGACATGTCGAAGCCGATATCATGGATCAGGTCCATGGTGTCTTCGAAGTCCCGGTCGGTTTCGCCGGGGAAGCCGATGATGAAATCCGAGCTGAAGGAAATGTCCGGACGAATGCGCTTGAGCTTGCGCAGCTTGCTCTTGTATTCGAGCACCATGTGGTTGCGCTTCATCATGGCGAGAATGCGGTCGGAGCCGGATTGCACCGGCAGGTGCAGGTGGCTGACCAGTTCCGGCACGTCTTCGTACACCTGAATCAGCGCATCGGAAAACTCCACCGGATGGCTGGTGGTGTAGCGAATGCGGTCGATGCCGTCGATGTCACGGATCAGGCGGATCAGGTCGGCCAGATCCAGGGTATCGCCATCGGCGCCCACGCCCTGGTAGGCGTTCACGTTCTGGCCCAGCAGGTTGACCTCACGCACACCCATGTCCGCCAGGTGCTGGATTTCACTGAGCACGGGCTGAACCGGACGGCTGACTTCTTCGCCGCGGGTGTAGGGCACCACGCAGAACGTACAGTACTTGGAGCAGCCCTCCATGATGGAAACGAAAGCGGAGGGGCCGTCTACGCTGGGTTCCGGAAGGTTGTCGAACTTTTCGATTTCCGGGAAGGTCACATCAATGGCCAGCTCGCGGGTGCTGGCGGCCTGGGTAATCAGGCCGGGCAGGCGGTGCAGGGTTTGAGGACCAAATACCACGTCCACATAGGGTGCACGGTCGCGGATGGCATCGCCTTCCTGGCTGGCCACACAGCCGCCCACGCCGATAATCATGTCGGGTTTGGCGTCTTTCAGCTTTTTCCAGCGGCCCAGCTGGTGGAAGACCTTTTCCTGGGCTTTTTCCCGGATAGAACAGGTGTTGAGAAGCAGCACATCCGCTTCTTCCGGGTTGTCGGTGGGCTCCAGGCCGTGGCTGGATTCGAGCAGGTCCACCATGCGAGTGGAGTCGTACTCGTTCATCTGGCAGCCGTGGGTCTGGATAAACAGCTTACGTGCCATGGGTTGCCTAACCGTCAAATAGAGTGAAAATGGGCGCGGATTATACCGCTGACTGCTGCAAACTGCGAACCGGAGAATTCATGCGAAAACTGCTGTATGTGCTGCCATTGCTGGCAGCGTTGGTGCTGGCCGGGTGTGGCAAGCAGGAAAGCGACCTGCCAGTGAATACGAGGCTGGGGGGTGATTTCACCCTGACAGACCAGAATGGCGAGCCTTTTCAGGCGGAAAAATTGAAGGGCCAGGTGTCAATCCTGTTCTTTGGTTACACCCATTGCCCGGATATCTGCCCGGCGGTATTGGCCCAGGTGGCGCAGGTTTATCGCCATTTGGAAGAAGAGGGGGTGGCCGATCAGTTACAACCGGTGTTCATTACGTTCGATCCCGAGCGCGATACGGCGGCCCACCTGAAGGAATACCTGCCCTGGTTCAAGGCGGACATGATTGGCCTGACCGGTAGCCTGGAACAAATTCGCGAGGTCGCCAAGCAGTACGGTGTGGTCTTTATCAAGGATAAGGAGGCTGACGAGCAGGGGTACCTGTTTACCCATAGTGATTACATTTACCTGCTGGATGACCAGGCGCGGGTGCGCAAGCTGTATCCGGCGGATTTCAAAGTTGATGAGGTGGTAGCGGATGTTGAATCGCTTTTGTAAAACGGCATGTCAGGCGGCGGCCCTGGCGGCGGCCCTGGGTGCGGGCGTCGCTAACGCCGACGTGAGTATTTCCGGTGGCTGGCTGCGAGCGGTGCCGCCGGTATCGCCGACCATGGCCGGGTACCTCACCGTAACCAACAACGGGGACACCAGCGTAAAAATTACCGGGGCACGCAGTGATATTGCGGGCCATACCATGCTGCACAGCATGACAACCCTGGATGACGGGACGCGCAAGATGGGGCACTTGCACCACATCATGCTGGCGCCGGGGGATTCTTTCTCCCTGACACCTGGAGGGGACCATTTGATGCTGATGAAGCTGCAACGTGTCCCGCAGCCCGGGGAGTCGGTCACGGTTTGCTTGTTGCAGGCTGAAGGGGACGCACTGTGTTCGGCGTTGCCGGTGCGCCGCGAGGCGCCAGAGGAGTCTTGAATCCCGACCGTAATTACGGATAATGCCATTCTTTCGTCGTAGTAAAACTTTAATGAAAAAGACGAAGTGTCTGTGGGGAGACTATGAGAAAGGTATTGTCCGTCTTGCTCGGCGCGTCGCTGGGTGCTGTCCCGTTATGGGCTGGTGCTGCTGATAGCGATGTAGAGCAGACGCTGCGTGAGTATCAGCAGCGCCTTGAAAAGCTGGAACAGCAACAGGTTGAAAGCAGCCTGACACAGCCCGAGCGGCTGCGTATCAATGGATTCCTCTCCGCCGGCATGAGCCGTGCCGAGGCGGACACCACCTTGGGTGAGGACGGCAGCTACATCGATGGCTCCGGTGATAAGTGGAGTCATGATTCCCTTACCCGTGCCGGCGTGCAGTTTAACGCCCAGCTCACCGACAAGGCCGAGGCGGTGGTTCAGCTGTTTGCCTCCGGGGCCGATGATTTCAATGCGGAAGTGCAATGGGCCTACCTGGACTACGACGTTACCGAGAGCGTCAGCGTCAAGGCGGGGCGTATTGTGGCGCCGTTCTATCTGCATTCACAGTATGTGGATGTGGGTTATGCCTATCCCTGGGTGTCGTTGCCTTCCGAGGTGTATCAGCTGGCGCCCATCAAAACCATGGAAGCACTGGAAGCGACCTGGGGGTTCAATACCGGCCCGGTCAGCCATCGGCTTAGTGGCTTCTGGGGCTCCAGCACTGTGGATGGCGGGCCGCGTACCAACAATGCGCAATACCAGGCTGACGATCTTGCCGGTATGAATCTGACCAGCCGCTGGCGTGACTGGACCGTGCGGGCGGCATACACCGCAGCGGATGTGTCCGTGGGCCAGGATGATCTGGATGCGCTGATTCCTGCCACCGCGTTGGGGTTGTCCTTTGACGAGGTGTACACCTACTTCGCCGGTCTGGGCCTGCAATATGATGACGGCAGCTGGTTCATGTCTGCTGAGGTAGCGCGGCTGGACTTTGGTAACTGGTACCCCAGCAGTCAAAGCGGCTATGTGAGTGTGGGCAAGTACCTGGGCAAATGGATGCCGCTGCTGACTTGGGCAGAAGTGGACCCCCGTGATCTGGATTCCTCTTTGCCTGGCCCGATCAATGATGGCCTGGCCGAGCAGCAGAAAAGCTGGACGGCGGGATTACGTTACTCGCTCACCGATTCCATCGCCCTGAAAGGGGAGTTCAGTTACTACTACGACTTCTCCGATGATGAGGTTTCTACCACGGGGTTCTTTGTCACCGACCCGGGGGCAGAGATGGAAGATGATCATGCCACCATTGTGCGTCTCAGCGCCGATCTGGTCTTTTAAGGGAGAATGATAATGAAGAAATGGATAATTTCATTGCTCCTGACGCTGTCGGCCACGCTGCACGCCGAGCCGGTTGTAGTGGTTTCCGCCAGCAGCGAATTGACCGTGCTGACCCAGGACGAAGTTCGCCAGTTGTTTAATGGTTTGACTCGCCGCGCGTCCGGGGTCGCCTTGAAACCTCTGGATCTGCCAGCCAAAAGCACTGAGCGCACCAGCTTTTATCAGCAAGTGTTGGGCAAAAGCGCAGAGCAGATGAAAAGTTATTGGGCCAGGATGATTTTCACCGGCCGTGGCATGCCGCCCCGGGAAGTGTCCAGCAATCGCGAGATGGTAATGCTGATTGGCAGTAATCGAAATTTCATCGGGTACGTGGACGAAACAGAGGTCACGCCACAATTAAAAGTGGTATATCGACCCTGACTGTGTTGTTTAACCCGCCTCTCCGGCGGGTTTTTTTTGGCCGTTGATTAGAGTGGGTGCTCTGCGGTGCCGGTGCGTACCTGTCCTTACGTTAGTGTAGCGTCTGGTGGGGATGGGGCTGTTGTTCCGCTACGTTTCGTTCCCGCAGAAAAATGATGTCGGATTACGCCCTTCGGGCTAATGCGACCTACAAGCGTTTATTCGTACGCCTCTGTTACACATAGGATGGCGCGCATACACTGCCTGCATGCGTTTACTCATTCTGATTGTCCTCACTATTTTTCCGCTGTTGGTGCCCGCCGATTGTGCCCAGCTTGCGCCTGCCCGTGGTGTGCCTGCAGCGTCTGACCAGACATGGGCACTGGCCACCCTGAATCTGTGGCGCCTGCGCGATGACCACAAGAACAGCGAGCTGGATGTCCCTGTGTCGTCTGCGTTGCTGAAGGCACGGGTGAATGCCGTCGCGGAATTTATTGTGGAAGACCTGAAGGCGCCGCATGTTCTGGCACTCCAGGAAGTGGAAAACCAGGCAGTGCTGGATCGGCTGGCGGAGCGGTTGGCGCAGCGTGGTTACCGGTATCGTTCAGCGCTGCGTGAGGGTAATGATCCTTCGGGTTTGGACGTGGCAATAATGTATCGCTCACCGGTTAACATTGGGTCGGTGAGCGCTCTTTTTTCAGACCAGCAATTCCATGGTCATGCGTTGTACTCACGCCCCCCGTTGGTGGTTACTCTTGAAGCGCCGCTTGCTGCGAAGGTCGTGGTGGTGCATTGGCGCAGCGCGCGGAATTTGAAGAAAACCTGGGTTCATGAAAAAAGGCAGACTCAGGCGGCCTTGTTGGCCAACTGGGTAACGATGCAGACCTCGCCATTGATCGTGGCGGGGGATTTCAACACGACCCGGGACGCAGGTCGTTTCTCTGACAGCTATGAACGGTTTGAACAATCGGGCTTGCTGAATCTTTGGTCGTTCTTGCCTGAAAAGGAGCGCTACAGTTTCCGCCACCGTTGTCGGCCGCAAGCGCTGGACCATATCTGGGTGTCACCTGGATTGAAAACCACTGTCAGCAAGGTTGCGGTGAGTCGTGGCAATGCGGGTCGTTACGATAGTCTCTATGGCAGCCAGGGGGTGGCCCCAATTTCAGACCATGATGCACTGGTGGTGTATTTTTCAATTAAGAGATAAAGAAAAGTGAGGGGTGTTGCGTGAAGCGTGAGGCATGTAGCGTCAATGAAAAAAGCGCCGCAGGGTTGCTTGCGTGCTTGCGAGGACCAGGGAGAGCCCTGCGGCGTAAACAGTGGGCGACCGCAGTCGCCCGAAGGAGCGTGTTTGATCTTGTGCCTTACAGGGCGAACTCGTAGGAAACGCTCATTACGACGTCGTCATCCCAGGTCTCTTCGCCGGCAACATCTTCCTGATCTACGATTTTGGACGCAGTAAAGGTGAACTGGTCGGTGACGGCGTAGCTCAGATCCACGTGGGTGTAATCTGCCAGGGTGCCATCGACTTCCGGATCGCCATCGAAGTCGTAGTAACCTGCACTAATACCGTATTTGTCGTAGCCGTAGCCCAGTGCGAAGTAGTTGTCCTTGTTGTCTACGGCGTTGTCGCCGTGGCCTACTTCGCCAACCCCGATGAAGGCATCGGCGCTGAAGCCGGCAAAGCCTGCACCCACATGCACTTCTTCGAAGTCAGCACTGGAAGCCGGATCAGTGGCACCGGTGCCGCCGGAGGTGTAGTTGTAATCGATGTAGCTGATGTCATAGCTGAAGCCGCCGGCTTCGCCACCAAAACCCGCGTACAGGTCATACTCGGTGTCGTCGGTTTCAGAGGATGCCCAAGCGCCTGCGTACAGGCCGGAAGCGTGGGCGTAATCCACACTGCCGTATACCGCTGCGCCGTCAGTCAACTGCTGACCACGCCACAGGTACTGGCTGGATGCACCCAGGGTGCCGCTGACTTCCGCCGCAGCAATGGCAGGGGCCAGGCTGGCAGCAATCACTGATGCCGCCAGAACGGTTTTCTTCAGACCAAATACGTTTTTCATGTGCAACCCTCTTAACAAGTCTAATTCGTTCAGTGTGCGCAGGTGACGCACCGCCAATTCGGCTCATCAGGGTTACTGCAGAGACTGTGCCAATTATTGTTATTCTTTTTATAACAATAATTTAGCTTGTTTTAGGTGGGGTGTTTGGAGGTTCGTGCAGGGGGAGAAAGGAAAGCGGTGCACGATAATGGTGCTCGGCACCGCTTTGGTGCGGCAGTTATGGGCATTCCCAATCGGTCAGAACCGCATCGGCTGAGCCGCCAGCCGTGTCTTGCAGCGACAGCCCGCACTGATCATTTTCGTAAACAAAATGGGCGTTGTATTTGCTGTTGGCAGTAGGCGTGAACAGCAGGGCAACCTGACAGCGATCGCGGCTATGGTTATTGCCCGGGCGATTGAAGGCTACGCCGATTCGGGTGGGCTCCCCTGCGGTGACGGTGGTAGTGACTTGCGGGCTTTTCTTGAGGGCTTCGCGCAGATCGCCCAGCGCCTCGCTGCCACTGCTTGTCAGGGCATATTCTGTGGATTTGAAGCCTTTTCCGGGGACACACACCATTGGCTGGGCAGAAATACTGTTGCCAGTGAAGGTGACGGTGGCGGTATCGTCACCGCTGGGGGGTTGATAGTTCAGGTGTTGGCAGCCGGCCAGCAAGAATGCACAGGCAGTCACGAGGTATTTCATAGAAAATTCCTGTTGGGTTGTGCTCAGTATAAGGCAATGCAGAGCAAGCAGAGCGTGATTCGGCGGTGCCTTGAGTCAAAGTGATCCAATTTTGGGCACCGGGCATGCCCGGGTCAATGCAAGGCTGGGGCCAACTAGCGCGACGCACGCAAAGCATCAGGTGTCATCTCGGTAGTGTTAAGAGGCCCTAAACCAGTGCTCAATGGCTTGGCGGGTGAGGCGTTGCTTTTCCTTCGGGGTGGGCAACCAATTGCCGGCATTGCTGGCCATGGCGGTGAGGAACTCGAAGAAGGGCAAATGTTGGCGCAGCACCCGGTGGTGGCGGTGGCTGATCATCGGGTTGAAGTAACCGAAGAAATCCAGCATCTGGCGCGGGTTCTTGCGCACCCAGAGCCAGGATCCCATTTCCAGGGTGAAGGGCAGAAAGGTGTGATCCGGCTGTTGTTCCTGGGCGTCGTCGTACAGGTAATCCCAGAGATCCCCGTGGGTAGTGTAGTTAATCGACTGGGGTTCGATCAGATAGGGATGGTGATTCGGATAGGTCTGCTCAAAGACCTGTTTGAGCCGGTATACCTCGGCGATATGTGGAATGGGCCGGTGGCTGCGAGCGTAGCAGCACCAGACCCGGTCACGGCGGCCAAAGCCGCTGTGGCAATCCAGGCTCATGGAGAACGGTGAGCAAAACAGCTTCTCTCGCACGGTGCGGATCACCGCCTGGGCCTCGGGCTCCATGGGCTCGCCGCTTTTTCCCCGATACCAGGGTAAATGCCTGCTGATGCGATGACCGCCTACCAGAAAAGGGACTTTGCCCATGGCGTCCACCGGAGCGTTGCGCATCAGGTCCACGCCATTGGGGTTACTGCGGGTGCGGCGCCAGATTCCGCCAGGGTTGATCATGGGCATGAACACCAGGCGGACTTTTTCCAGTCGCCGGTGAAGCTGGTCATCCCATTGCAGTCGATGGATCAGGCTGTGCAGCCAGGACATCAGCACCTGGCTGCCGATCCGTTCCACGCCGTGGACTCCGCCGAAGAAACCCACCACCGGTGCGTTGGGGGAGCGGCTTCCCAGCTCGATGACATGAACGGGCAGGGTCAATTCCCCCATGGGTACCTGATGCACGGTGTTGACACGCAAATGCCGTTCCCCGTGACGGATTAATGCATCCAGTTCCAGCAGTTCCGGCAGGTGGCGTTGCAGCAGGTAGAGCTTTTCTTCCATAGGTCACTTTCATCCACAGTGACGCTTACCTTAACGGCACTGGGTAACAGAAATGTGACGACAGAAGCCACAAGACGGAAGCCTGGGCTCTCTTTTTCCTTTCACCAAAGTGTGATCGTGCTGTCAGCAGACTGTCATGGCGGGTTTCTAGCGTGAAGGACAGGATGTTTCATCACCTGGCGGGCGGAATGCTTCGTCCGGATGTCATCACAACGGAAGGGCGACTGTGGCCAAGCCAGACATTCAGCCTCACGATTCTGTTGATACCTTGCGCACCGGTGACCTGCTGCTGTTCTCCGGTCGGGGTTTTACCAGTGATGTAATCCGGGTGTTCACCCGCAGCCCCTGGAGTCACATTGGCATGGTGCTCCACCTGCCCGGCCAGCCGGAACCGCTGGTGCTGGAGTCCACTACGCTTAGTGAGTCTCCGGATGTGACCCTGGGGCACCCGGTTGCCGGTGTTGCGCTTGTTCCATTGCACAGAAAAATCCGGGATTACCCGGGGGCCGTAGCAGTGCGTCGCCGGCACGGCCCGGACCTCTCCGAGCGTCAGCGCCGGATGGTGGCGCGCATGGCGCGTCGACTTCTGCATCGGCCCTACAAAAATTATGTGCTTTGTAATGCGCTGGACGTGCTCACCGGGTTTACCCGTCGGCCGGACCAGAGAGGCTGGTTTTGTTCCGAGCTGGTGGCTGAACTCTATCGCCGCCTTGGCTGGCTACCGCTGGATATACGGCCAAGCACCCTGGTGCCTGGTCATTTTGGTTCGCGGCATATGCGCCTTCAGCATGGCAAGCTGGGGCCTGTGGAGTGGTTAAAGTCGGCACTGCCCTTGGACGAACTGAGCCATGAGGATGGCGGTAACTTTACAGCCAGCGCCGAACTTTTTTCCGATATGCCTGCCATTGCTCACCGAACTGCTGGGCATGAAACGTTTCTTCCGCCGCAATCACATGTTGCTGGATAACCCAGATGACAGGCACCCACATCACCAGCATGCCGGTGCTGTGCTGAGCCAGGGCCATGGCCAGGTGCAGGCAGGCAAAGCCCAGGTAGATCGGGTTGCGGCTGAGCGAAAACACGCCGCCGGTGAGCAGAGTGTTGGCTGCCCGGTGGGGCATCAGTGTGGTGCTGGCCCGGCGCAGCTGAATCACTGCGCTGGCGGCAAGCCCGATACCCACAAGCACAAGCACCAGTGTGACCCACTGCTGGCCCGGGAAGTGTACCGCCGGAAGGGACAGCGCACGGTCCAGCCCATACCCCATCAGCAGTCCACCCAGGAACAGGGCGGGTGGCGGCATCATGACCTGGGGATGTTCAAGCGACATGGAGTCTCCTTTTTGCGTTGGCCGGCGTTGATTCAGGTTTCAATTGTATCCGGGTCAGCCCGCTTTTATCACAGAAAATATCCGGCTGAAACGAAGGTCTGGCCGGCAACACCCACGACAGCGTTACCCACGATGAACGCAAGGAGACAAAAAGATTGCGCAATGGACTATTGATCGTTTGTGAAAAGCTGGGTTATGGTAATTCCAATCCCGCCTTTGTGGGAGTGATCGCGATCAAAAGCTGAAACAGCTTAATGCAACTGAACCGCCAAAGGGCTTAAACCGTGGCGGCAAGGCGCAGGCGTCACTCTCGCAGTCCAGATCTGACGTCCAAGCTACAGCCGCCAAAACGAATCAACCGTACCGTAATAACCTGCACAGGGGATACGCATGGAAGAGCGCGCGGCCAGACTCCACACCCTTTCCATTAACCACGCAAGCGCCAGCCAGAACGACAGCTCAACCCTCGAAGAAGACCAGAAAAAAACCTACGTCATTGATACCAATGTGTTGATCCACGATCCCAATTCATTACTCAATTTCGAGGAACACCGGGTAGTGATCCCGATGACGGTGCTGGAAGAACTGGACAAGCTCAAGAGCGGAAAATCGCATACGGCGGCGGATTGCCGAGCCGCGATTCGGCAGATCGACAAGGTGTTGGGCAGTGCGACTCCGCAGCAGGTGGAAGAAGGGATCCCGATTCCCCGCGGTGGCGACAACGCGCCCCAGGGCACGCTGACAGTCCTGATGGCAGAGCAGAACAAAGCCTCTGCGCCGCTGCCCAATGACCTGAATGACAACCGCATTATCAATGATGTGGTTGCCATGAAGAGCCAGTTTCCGGATCGCCGCTATATTCTGGTAACC
>NZ_LWFX01000857.1:0-10463 GCF_001635175.1 Alcanivorax sp. HI0083
CACACCGATTTCCGGGCCGGCCTTGGTGAGGAACACCAGTTCCGATTCGCGCACCAGGGAGGAGCTATCCACATTACACACCGCCAGGCGACCCACGTAATTGGGTGACTGGGTGTCGCGCAGGGCCGCCAGGGTATCGGCGGTTTCGCCGCTCTGGGAAATGGTGACGAACAGGGTGCCTTCCGGCACCACGTGCTTGCGGTAGCGGAACTCGCTGGCCACTTCCACCTGGCAGGGAATGCCAGCGATATCTTCCAGCCAATAGCGGGCCACCATGCCGGCGTGGTAGCTGGTACCGCAGGCGACGATCTGCACGGTCTTAACCTTGTCGAAAATCGCCGGGGCTTTTGCGCCGAAGGATTCGATCAGGCTTGCCGGGTTGTCGATGCGACCTTCCAGGGTTTTCTGGATGGCCGCCGGCTGCTCGAAGATTTCCTTCTGCATGTAGTGGCGGTATTCACCTTTTTCCGCATCTTCATGGGTGCCGTCGAACTCGTGGGCTTCACGGGTTACCGGGTTGCCGGCTGCATCGACGATGCGCACGCTGTCGGTGGTGATTTCTGCCTGGTCGCCTTCTTCCAGAAAGATAAAGCGGTTGGTCACCGGCAGCAGGGCCAGCTGGTCCGACGCGATGTAGTTTTCATCAATGCCCAAGCCAATGACCAGAGGGCTGCCGGAACGAACGGTGACCAGCTTGTGCGGTTCTGAGGCATGAATGACGCCCAGTGCGTAAGCGCCATCCAGCTTTTTGGTGACCGCCTGCACGGCGTCAAACAGGTTCAGGCCACTGTCCAGCGCCTGGTGCACCAGATGGACGATGACTTCTGTATCGGTCTGGGATTCGAAGTGGTAGCCGCTGGCTTCCAGTTCGTCTTTCAGTTCCTGAAAGTTTTCGATAATGCCGTTGTGCACCAGCGCCAGATCACCACCGGACATGTGCGGATGGGCATTGGCTTCTGAAGGCTTGCCATGGGTAGCCCAGCGAGTATGGGCAATGCCGGTGAAACCTTCTGTATGTTCTTGCGTGGCCGCCGCCTCCAAACCAGCAACCTTGCCCTGACGACGCACCCGGCTAATACCGTTGTCATTCAACAGTGCCACACCGGCGCTATCGTAACCCCGGTACTCAAGCCGTTTGAGCCCGGTGATCAAGATATTTGTTACGTTACGCTGGGCAATGGCCCCGACAATTCCACACATGCTTAATTTTCCCTAATTCTGTTTCTGATAGTGGATGTTCCGGTGGTGATTCGGTAACGCCTGCCCGCTCTACAAATAGCGTTGTAACGCGGGTTTCGCTACCAACTTTCCACTATCAACTGTCAACTTTTCTTGGTGGGGCGCTTCCAGTCGCTGACGTTGCGCTGCTGGCCACGGGCAACGGCCAGGCCGTTGTCATCCACATCCTTGGTGATAGTGCTACCCGCCCCGACGGTGGCGTTTTCGCCAATTGTCACGGGGGCAACCAGTGACGAGTTGGAGCCAATAAAGGCACCATCTTTCATCACTGTCTGGAATTTGTTGGCGCCATCGTAGTTGCAGGTAATGGTCCCCGCGCCCACGTTCACCCCTTTACCAATCTGGCTATCGCCAATATAGGTCAGGTGGTTCACTTTCGAGCCTTCGCCAATGTAGGACTTTTTGGTTTCAACAAAGTTGCCAACCTTGGCTTTGTCGGCCAGTTCCGTACCCGGACGCAAACGAGCATAAGGGCCCAGCTGGCAGTTTTCCCCCACGATGGCACTATCGATCAGGGTGTTCGCTTCAATCACCGTGCCGGCGCCAATGTTGGCGTCGCGCAGAATACAGTTGGGGCCGATGACCACGCCTTCGTCGATGGTCACGTCGCCTTCCAGGATCACATTCACATCAATGATGACATCACTGGCGATCTGCACGCTGCCACGGATATCCAGGCGGGACGGGTCCAGCNGCGTGACGCCATCGCGCATCAGGGTTTCTGCCTGGGCCTGCTGATAAATGCGTTCAAGGCGGGCCAATTGCACCCGGTCATTCACGCCATCCACTTCCCAACCTTCGTTGGGCTGCAGGGTTTCCACATTCAGGCCGGACTGGGACGCCATGGCGATCAGGTCGGTGAGATAGTATTCGCCCTGGGCATTATTGCTGGAGAGTTTTGGCAGGCTTTCTTCCAGAAAACGGCGAGAGCAGGCCAGAATGCCCGTATTGATTTCCTGAATTCCCAACTCGGCTTCGCTGGCATCTTTCTGTTCAACGATGCGCTGCACGTTATTCTGCCCATCGCGAACAATACGGCCATAGCCGTTCGGGTCGTTCAGGGTCAGGGTCATCAACGCCAGGGTGTTGTCGTCCACGGAGGCGACAAAGTCTTTCAGGGTTTCCGGGCGGATCAGGGGGACATCACCATACAACACCAGCACCATGTCTTCTTTCACATGGGGCATGGCCTGCGCGACCGCATGGCCAGTGCCGAGCTGTTCGGCTTGCTCTGCCCAGGCCAGCTCACCGGTGACGGAGGCTTTTACCTGCTCGCCACCATGGCCATAGACGATAACGATGTTAGCCGGGTCCAGCGACGCCGCCGCATCAACCACGTGCTGCACCATGGGCTTACCTGCCACTGAGTGGAGCACCTTGGGCAGGGCGCTTTTCATGCGCGTTCCCTTACCCGCTGCCAGAATCACTACTGCTAGACTCATACCCTGTCCTTGTGTTTTTGCTTGCGCCTGTGCCTTGGTTTATACCACCGGGTCATTTCAATTTCTGTACTTGCAGTCAGCCATACAGGCCGTCTCGCAATGACAGAAACAAAAAAGGGTAGCACCTGGCTACCCCCTTCTGTGTTGAAGATTTGCAAAAGATGCTTACCGCGTCTTTTTCTTCAACTGTTCGATAGCACGCAGCTGTGCAACGGCTTCTGCCAGTGTGGCGGCGGCACGGGAGTAATCCATTTCGGAACTCTTGCCTTCCAGCGCTTCTTTGGCACGGGCCTTGGCACGCTCGGCTTCAGCGGCGTCCATGTTTTCAGCGCGTTCTGCGGTATCCGCCAGTACAGTTACCAGCTTCGGCTGCACTTCCAGGAAGCCGCCGGATACGTAGAACACTTCTTCCTCACCATTCTGCTTCTTCACCCGTACCGGGCCCGGCTTGAGCCGGGTCAGCAGCGGGGCGTGGCCGGGCATGATACCGAGGTCGCCTTCCACACCGGACGCTACCACGATTTCAACCAGGCCGGAGAACAGCTGGCGTTCTGCACTTACAATGTCGCAATGCACGGTCATCGCCATTTGCTTGTCTCCCGGGTGCAGGTTACTTGCTACGCTTGTTGTAGGCTTCAATCACTTCGTCGATAGAGCCCTTCATGTAGAAGTCCTGCTCCGGGATGTGATCGTAATCACCGCCAAGAATGCCCTTGAAGCCCGCGAGGGTGTCTTTCAGGGAAACATACTTGCCCGGGGAGCCAGTAAATACTTCGGCCACGAAGAACGGCTGGGACAGGTAACGCTCGATCTTACGGGCACGAGATACGGTCAGTTTATCGTCTTCTGACAGCTCGTCCATACCCAGGATCGCGATGATGTCCTTCAGCTCTTTGAAGCGCTGCAGTACGGTTTGAACGCCACGAGCGATGTCGTAGTGTTCTTGACCGATAACCAGCGGATCCAGCTGACGCGAGGTGGAATCCAGCGGGTCGATCGCCGGGTAGATGCCCTTGGAGGCGATGTCACGGCTTAGGGATACAGTGGAATCCAGGTGCGCGAAGGTGGTGGCCGGAGACGGGTCAGTCAAGTCATCCGCCGGTACGTATACCGCCTGTACGGAGGTAATGGAACCGGTCTTGGTGGAAGTAATACGCTCTTGCAGAACGCCCATCTCTTCCGCCAGGGTCGGCTGGTAACCTACCGCTGAAGGCATACGGCCCAGCAGTGCAGATACTTCGGTACCGGCCAGGGTGTAACGGTAGATGTTATCCACGAAGAACAGTACGTCGCGACCTTCGTCACGGAACTTCTCGGCCATGGTCAGACCGGTCAGCGCTACACGCAGACGGTTACCCGGCGGCTCGTTCATCTGACCGTAAACCAGCGATACTTTATCCAGTACGTTGGAGTCCTTCATTTCGTGGTAGAAGTCGTTACCCTCACGAGTACGCTCACCCACACCGGCAAACACGGAGAAACCGGAGTGCTCGATCGCGATGTTCCGGATCAGCTCCATCATGTTTACGGTTTTACCTACACCCGCACCACCGAACAGGCCAACCTTACCGCCTTTGGCGAAAGGACAAACCAGGTCGATTACCTTGATGCCGGTTTCCAGCAGTTCGTTGGTGGCTGCCTGATCCGCATAAGTAGGCGCAGCGCGGTGAATCGGCATACGCTCGTCTTCACCGATGGGGCCAGCCTCATCAATCGGGCGACCCAGCACGTCCATGATACGGCCCAGAGTCTTGGTGCCCACAGGAACCTGAATCGGTTCACCGTTATCAGTCACGCCAAGGCCGCGCTTGAGACCTTCGGTGGAGCCCATGGCGATAGTACGTACCACGCCGTCGCCCAGCTGCTGCTGAACTTCCAGGGTAGTTTCAGTACCGTCCACGGAGAGGGCGTCATATACCTTCGGTACGGCTTCGCGTGGGAATTCCACGTCGATCACAGCACCGATGATCTGAACAATACGACCGCTACTCATGCTTGCATCCTCTTAACTTGCGTTTTTGCCGCGTTAATCTGCTTGACGATTAAACCGCAGCAGCACCACCAACGATTTCGGAGATTTCCTGCGTAATAGCAGCCTGGCGTGCTTTGTTGTACACCAATTGCAGATCACGAATGATGTCACCGGCATTATCGCTGGCGGCCTTCATGGCGATCATACGTGCTGCCTGCTCACAGGCATTGTTTTCAACCACACCCTGATACACCTGAGACTCAATGAACCGCACCAGCAGTTCGTCGAGGAGCTCTTTCGGGGCCGGCTCATAAATGTAGTCCCAGTGACGCTTCAGCTCTTCATCGCTACCCGCTTCCAGCGGCAACAACTGAATATTCTTGGGCGACTGGGTCATGGTGTTCACGAATTCGTTGTACACGATGTACAAACGGTCGATCGCACCGCTTTCGTAGGCATCCAGCATCACCTTGATGGAACCGATCAGGTCATTCAGGTGTGGGGTATCCCCCAAGCCTGTGACATTCGCTTCCACGTTGCCGCCGACGCTCTTGAAGAAAGACATGCCCTTGGAGCCCACTACGCAGTAGCTGGCCTTGACACCTTTTCCTTCCCATTCCTTCGCGCTTTTGACGACGTTCTTGAGCAGGTTCACGTTGAGGCCACCGCAGAGGCCCCGATCGGAGCTCACTACGATGTAGCCAACGTTCTTGACTTCCCGCTCTTGCAGGTAAACGTGCCGGTATTCCAGATCGGCGTTAGCCAGGTGAGCAACCACCTGACGCATACGGCTGGCGTACGGCTTGCTTGCCGACATACGCTCTTGCGCCTTACGCATCTTGGAGGCTGCTACCATTTCCATTGCACGGGTAATTTTCTTCGTGCTCTGGACGCTGGCAATCTTGCCTTTGATCTCTTTACCGCTGGCCATAGGAACGTTCCTTTATCAGCGAATTACCAGGTCTGGGTGGCTTTGAACTGATCGAGAGATTCTTTGATCTCAGCTTCGATCTCGCCGTTGTAGTCACCCTTCTCGTTGATTTTATCCATCAACGCTTTCTTTTCGCTGTTCATGTAGTCCAGCAGTGCCGCTTCGAAGGGGCCGATTTTCTCGACAGCAATACCTTTCAGGTAACCTTCGTTCGCTGCGTACAGCACAACACCCATTTCAGCAACGCTCATCGGGCTGTACTGCTTCTGCTTCATCAGCTCGGTAACGGCCTGACCATGCTCCAGCTGCTCGCGAGTAGAATCGTCCAGGTCGGAAGCGAACTGGGCGAATGCGGCCAGTTCACGGTACTGAGCCAGAGCCAGACGGATACCACCGCCGAGCTTCTTGACGATCTTGGTCTGTGCAGAACCACCTACACGGGATACGGATACACCCGCGTTCATCGCCGGACGAATGCCGGAGTTGAACAGGTCGGTTTCCAGGAAGATCTGACCATCGGTAATGGAGATCACGTTGGTCGGTACGAAGGCAGACACGTCACCACCCTGGGTTTCAATGATCGGCAGCGCGGTCAAAGAACCGGTTTTGCCTTTCACTTCACCATTGGTGAACTGCTCAACATAATCTTCGTTTACCTTGGCAGCGCGCTCCAGCAGACGGGAGTGCAGGTAGAACACGTCACCAGGGTAAGCTTCACGGCCCGGCGGACGACGCAGCAGCAGGGAGATCTGGCGATATGCCCACGCTTGCTTGGTCAGATCATCATAAACGATCAGTGCATCTTCACCGCGGTCACGGAAATATTCGCCCATGGTGCAGCCGGCAAACGGTGCCAGGAACTGCATGGAAGCCGGATCAGAAGCGGAAGCGGCAACGATGATGGTGTTTTCCATCGCACCGTGCTCTTCCAGTTTGCGCACCACGTTGGCAATGGTGGACTGCTTCTGGCCGATGGCAACGTAGACACACTTAATGCCGGAGTCTTTCTGGTTGATGATCGCATCAACGGCAACGGCAGTCTTACCGATCTGGCGGTCACCAATGATCAGCTCACGCTGACCACGGCCGATTGGCACCATGGCATCGATAGACTTGTAACCGGTTTGCACTGGCTCGTTAACTTCACGACGCCAGATAACGCCAGGCGCTACCTTTTCAACCGCATCGGTCTGCTTGGCATCGACCGGGCCTTTGCCATCGATCGGGTTACCCAGAGCGTCAACCACACGGCCCAGCATTTCGGGGCCAGTGGGGACTTCCAGAATACGACCGGTACAACGGACTTTTTGACCTTCGGCCAGGCCCAGGTAATCACCCAGTACCACGGCGCCGACAGAGTCTTGCTCCAGGTTAAGGGCCATGCCGTAGATGCCGCCCTCAAACTCGATCATCTCGCCGAACATCACGTCGGCCAGACCATGAATGCGCACAATACCATCAGATACGGAAACCACCGTACCTTCGTTGCGTGCTTCGGTGGAGGTATCAAGTTTCGCAATGCGCGACTTGATAATCTCGCTGATTTCGGACGGGTTGAGTTGCTGCATCTCTAATCCCTCAAACTCAAGAGTTCAGTTGCTCTGCCAGACGGTTAAGTCGGCCGCGCACACTGCCATCAATTACGGTATCGCCGGCTCGCACCAGCACGCCCCCAATCAGGGATTGGTCGACGGAAGTTGTGACATTCACTTCCGTACCAAGGCGTTTCTTAAGCGCTGCTACCAGCTTGTCGGTAGCGGCATCGTCCAACTCGAATGCAGAGATCATCTCCACATCGGTGAACTGCTGCTGTTCGGCCAGAAGCTCGTGGAACAGTTGCAGGATGATCGGCAAAAGCGGCAGACGCTTGTTCTGCGTCAGTTGTGCAACAAAGTTGCGAGCGCTTTCGTCCAGCTCATCACCACAGACTTCTGCAAAAGCAGAAACCTTGGTGGCGTCATCCAGTTCCGGCTGGTCAAGGTAGGCACGCATGGAGGCATCACCTGCCACTGCTGCTGCCAGGCCCAGCATCTTCTCCCACTGCTCCAGGGCATCGTGCTCTTTTGCGAACACAAATGCGGCCTTGGCGTAGGGGCGTGCGATGGTGGTCAGTTCAGCCATGGGTTACCCGTATTCTCAGAGTTCAGCCGCCAGCTGCTCAAGCAACTGCGTGTGTGCGTCCTGGTTTACTTCGTTACCCAGTACCTTTTCGGCACCGTTCAACGCCAGTACAGCCACATCTTTACGCAATTGCTCGCGAGCCTGATTAACCTGTTGGTCAATCTCAGACTGGGCTTTGGCAATCAGGCGCTCACCTTCGGTGCGCGCTGCATCTTTAGCCTCTTCCACAATCTGATTAGCCCGGCGATTGGCCTGATCAATAATTTCGGCCGCCTTCTCTTTAGATTCTTTGAGATTGGCGGTCGCCTTTTCCTGCGCCAGCTCCAGATCACGCTCTGCCCGATCCGCGGCACTCAGGCCTTCGGCAATCTTCTGCTTACGCTCATCCAGCGCCCGTGAAATCGGGGGCCAAACGAACTTCATGCAGAAGAACACAAACAGGGCAAACCAAATGGCCTGGCCAATTAGTGTCGCATTAATATTCATGCCAACACCTCAATCCGCGTTGCTTTAGATTTCCCTAAATCGGGGCTTAAACGTTAAAGCGCGATTTACTGGAAAATCAGCAGGAACGCGATAGCGATACAGATAATCGGCACAGCATCCAGCAGACCAGCGATGATGAACATGCGGGTTTGCAGCATCGGAGCCAGCTCCGGTTGACGAGCCACAGACTCGAGGAAACGACCACCCATCATGCCGAAGCCCAGACCTGCGCCGATGGCCGCGAGGCCAGCTACGATAGCAGCAGCAAGAAATTGAATGCCTTCCATCTTTACACTCCCGTTAAGTGCTTGGTTGGTTTAATTAAAAACCGGTTTAAAAAATCTTAGTGGTCTTCGACCGCCATGCTCAGGTACACGATTGTGAGTACCATGAAGATAAATGCCTGCAGGGTGATAACCAGAATGTGGAATACCGCCCAGGGCCAGGCACCAATAAACTGCCAGGCGCCCATCATGGCAGCCAGCATAATGAATACGAACTCACCGGCGTACATGTTGCCGAACAGTCGCAGGCCCAGTGAAACCGGCTTGGCCAGCAGACCGATAGTCTCCAGCAGCAGGTTCACAGGCATCAGCAAAACCTTCAGGACCGGATTGCTGGCCTCGAACGGATGCAGTGTCAGGGTACCCACGAAACCGCCCACACCTTTTGCCTTGATGGTGAAGAAGATCACCAGCAGCATCACAGAGAAGGACATGGACAGGGTAATGTTGGGGTCGGTGCTGGGCACGATCTTGAAGTAGGCTTCCTGGGCGGTCCAGCCGAAGAAGGAGGTCATGATCCAGCTAAAGGTGCCCGGAATGAAATCAACCGGGATCAGATCCATCAGGTTCATCAGGAACACCCAGCAGAAGATCACCAGTGACAGCGGTGCCACCAGTTTGCTCTTGCCGTGGAAGGAGTCACGAACCTGAGTATCAATAAATTCAATAATGGTTTCGACGAAGTTCAGGAAACCGGAAGGAACGCCGGCGGTGGCCTTGCGGGCACCCAGCCAGAACAACAGGCACATGATGATGCCGAGGCCGCCAGACCAGGCGAGAGAATCCACGTGGAATGCCGCGAAGCCCATGTCTTTGGCTTCGTTACCGTTACAGGCAAAGGTCCAGGTGCTTTCGGTCAGGGTTTGCGTATCGCGGCCGTCACATTCACGGACGTAGCCGGCTGGCAGTTCGCCATAGGTCAGATTACCCAAGTGGTGCTTGATGTAGTCTTGCGCGTTACTACCAGCCATAGAATGCCTACAGTCTCAGTCGTTTTGCCCGTCTTGCCCTGCTGTGCGTCCGTCGAGACGCGCGACCTGAATCCAACCCACGACCTGGGCGATCAGGAAGCCTAACAGCAGAACCATTGCACTTTTCATTTCCCGCGCTTCAGGGACCTTGGAGAAAGTGAGCCAGAACAGCAACAACATAATTGCGATCTTGCCCATCTCGGCCCGCATCGCTGCGGTGGCCATGCGTTTTGGCGCACGGTTGCCCGGGTGCATCCATATCTGGAAACCGCCCCAGGCATAAGCGATCAGGCTGATAGTGCCGCCCCAGGCAGCCACTAAGCCGGCGAATACGCCAGCCAACCCGGTTACCAGCAGCCCAAACGCCACAATTGTGGTCAGCTGAGCGCGCATTAAACCCCAGAACAAAACTCTGTCGGGCTGAAATTCGTTGCTGGTCACCATGAGCCTCTTGGCTGATGCAAAGTGATGCCACATCAGGCACTAAGGTCTCGGGCACCCCTGATCTTTAGCGCGGCGAAGTATATGGAGTTGGCACTCAAGTGGCAACAGCCGTGCGCGGATTGTTGGTCAAACTTCGCGCATCAACACCGACTTTTCGCAGCGGGATGCGCACAAAACAGGAATGAACCTGATTCAGCAAAAATGATGCTCAACCGGATGTTTTTTGTATACCCGCGAAATGCCGCCATGGCCTCGGGTCTTCAAGCCGCCAGGTAAAGAACAACGCCATAAAGCTGACCGGCTGCCAGCCAACTTCGTGGCGATGGCGAACCTGCCCGCATGGAGGAAACAGCTTGTTGCAATATTTCCTCGGCAGGCCGCGCCGCCTGATTACTTGATGTGCGCCAGAATGCCGTCCAGCTCGTCCAGGTTGTTGTAACTGATCACCAACTTTCCTTTCTTGCCCTGCTGCTGGATCTGCACCGGTGCACCGAGACGGTCCGACAGGTCGCTGATCAGTGCCTTCACATTGGGATCTTCCTTGGGCGCCGCCGGCTTGGCCGGTTTCGCCTT
>NZ_LWFX01000858.1:0-836 GCF_001635175.1 Alcanivorax sp. HI0083
TCTTTTCGATATTGATGCCCTTCAGTCCTTCTCTGACCTGAGCACCTTCACCCAGAACATCCCCGTTGAATGGGTTGAGTCGGCGCTCCAATTGTCCTCCAAAGCAACGATTCGTCGGCGGCGCCTCCCCAGCGATCAGGTGCTGTGGCTGGTGCTGGGCATGGCCTTGTTCCGCAACGAACCGGTCTGCGAAGTAGCGCGCCGGCTCAATATCTGCGCCCAGGGACTGGCCACCGACAGTCTGCTGGCCCGCAGCGGTGTATCCCAGGCACGCCGACGCCTGGGGGCCGACCCGGTGGAATGGCTGTTCCGCCGCACCGGCGAACAATGGGGCCGGGAACGTTACCCCGGCGATGACTGGAACGGGCTGCAGGTCCTGGCGGTGGACGGGGCGCAGCTGCGCACCCAGGACACCCCGGCGTTGCGTGAGCACTTCGGTTCCGGCAATACCGGCACGCACCGCCAAACCCCGTACCCGATGATGCGGCTGGTGGCGTTGATGAACGTGCGCTCGCACGTGTTGCTGGATGCCCAGCTTAGCCCCTACCGGCGCAGCGAGATGCGGCTGGCCGACGACTTCCTGGACCGTATCCCGGATCACTCGATCACCCTGTTCGACAAAGGCTTCTGGAGCGCCGCCCGGTTGTTGCGGCTGGCTAGCGGCGGCGCTCCAGAAGCCTTTGTCGAACAGGGTGATCGAGTGTGCCGGGATACGGTCCAGGAAGTCGCCGGACGGCCGCATCTCGCAGCGCCGGTACGGGCTAAGCTGAGCATCCAGCAACGCGTGCGTGGGCGCGTTCATCAGCGCCACCAGCCGCATCATCGGGTACGGGGTT
>NZ_LWFX01000859.1:0-452 GCF_001635175.1 Alcanivorax sp. HI0083
CTCTCTGACAATCAAGGTCTACCCGTGCGTATTGCGCGGATCTTAACAAGGGAGTCTCTGAATAACCCCTTGCGTACTCAGCGTGGCCAGAAGGGTGCAGCTGTTGTGTTGTGTCGCGACGGACAGGGTGGCTCCCTTTCCTAGCGATAAAGCGCAGCAGATGTGCCCTTCAGGCCGCGCCCTCCGGGTCTTCCAGGCCGGCCCGCACTCGTNGTTGCGTTTTTTCGATGGATGGACATACACCTTCAAAATCGCGCCTAGATTGCGAGCCAGCCTGAAAGACTGAGCATGCAAGGGGTTATTCAGAGACTCCCAAGAACAATCAGTGGTCCACGCTGATCCCGGCGCGCCAGCGGCTGCCGCCCGGGGAGGAGCCTGCGATGAAAATGCTTGCGTTTGCCATGCCTGTCACCCTGACCCTTTTGCTCACTGCCTGTGGCGGGGGCGGCTCA
>NZ_LWFX01000860.1:0-236 GCF_001635175.1 Alcanivorax sp. HI0083
GCGTTGTAGCGCAGCGTCCTCGGCTACCGTATCCGCGTCAATCATCAGCATGCCCTAACAGGCTGTTGAAAAGCCCTTTGCATGCTCAGTCTTTCAGGCTGGTTCGCAATCTAGGCGCACTGTTGACGGTGTGTGTCCACCCATCGAGACATTGCAACAACGAGTGCGGGCCAGCCTGGAAGACCCGGAGGGCGCGGCCTGAAGGGCCCATCTGCTGCGCTTTGTCGCTAGGAAAG
>NZ_LWFX01000861.1:0-424 GCF_001635175.1 Alcanivorax sp. HI0083
TACTCAGCGTGGCCTGAAGCGTGCAGCTGTTGAGTCTTGTCTTGACGGACAGGGTGGTTCCCTTTCCTAGAGGCAAGGCGCAGCAGATGTACGCTTCAGGCCGTGCCCTCCGGGTCTTCCAGGCTGGCCCGCACTCGTCGTTGCGTTTTTTCGATGGATGGACATATCTCGATCCCAGTTAGGGGACACCTTCAAAATCGCGCCTAGATTGCGAGCCAGCCTGAAAGACTGAGCATGCAAGGAGTTATTCAGAGGTTCCTTAAACCTTGTCGATCAAGGCCCGCATGCTGCGCACGGCTTCATCCAGCCCGGTAATCGCCGCCCGGGCGATAATGCTGTGGCCAATATTCAGCTCGTTGATACCCGGGATTTCCGCAATCGGCAAGGTGTTGTGATAGTGCAGGCCATGGCCAGCATTGACCAC
>NZ_LWFX01000862.1:0-1241 GCF_001635175.1 Alcanivorax sp. HI0083
CACAACACATAAGGGCCGCTACCCTTTGCAGGCTTAACCTTGCACTGCCCCAATTCGGTATTGCGGGCGATATCCCGGCTGGCAAAAAGCCCCCGGCCGTGGACCTCACTGTTGCGGACTTCAACCAGATCATCGCGTAAATAGTGTTCAGACATGTTTGCGCTTTACCTTGGGAACCTCTGAATAACTCCTTGCGTACTCAGCGTGGCCTGAAGCGTGCAGCTGTTGAGTCTTGTCTTGACGGACAGGGTGGCTCCCTTTCCTAGAGGCAAGGCGCAGCAGATGTGCGCTTCAGGCCACGCCCTCCGGGTCTTCCAGGCTAGCCCGCACTCGTCGTTGCGTTTTTTCGATGGATGGACATACACCTTCAAAATCGCGCCTAGATTGCGAGCCAGCCTGAAAGACTGAGCATGCAAGGAGTTATTCAGAGGTTCCTTAATGACGATGTGGTCGTGGAAGGCGGCAGCCCGGACTTCAGCGAAACACTCTACAACGCCGGGCTGGTATACCAGCTCACAAGCTGGGCGCAGCTCTACGGCAGCTACTCGGAAGGGTTTGGCATGCCCGATGTGGGCCGTGTCTTGCGCGGCATCAACATCCCCGGCCAGGACGTAGATACCCTGCTGGATCTACAACCTATCGTTACCGACAACCAGGAAATTGGTGGGCGCTTCAACTGGGCACGCTACGGCTTTGAAGTGAGCTACTACGAATCCAACTCGGATCTGGGCGAGCGCCTCACCTACAACACCACTACCGGCACCTTTGAAGGCAGCCGGGAGAAAACCGAAATCCAGGGCGTGGAACTGTCCGGGCACATGCAGATTAACGACGCCCACCGCGTCAAACTGTCCTATTCCCACGAGGACGGCGAATCCGACACCGACGGCAACGGCGTTGTCGATACCGAACTGAGCGGCCTGAGCATTGCCCCCGACACGGTACAGATGAGCTGGAATGCCGGCTGGAGCCGCACCGTCTCATCCTATCTGCAAGTCAGCCATTTCTTCAGCCGCGGCTTTGATGACCCGGACCTGGACTTTGACGGCTACAGCCTGGTCGACGCCATGGTCAGCTACAAGCTACCCGCAGGTAAACTGGATCTGGGTATCGAGAACCTGACGGATGAAGACTACTTCACCTACTACTCCCAGGCCGCCCGCGTGAGTGACGAGTACAACTTCAAGGGCCGTGGTCGTACCTACACCCTGGGGTATAGCGTAGATTTCTAGCCTCATCGG
>NZ_LWFX01000863.1:0-784 GCF_001635175.1 Alcanivorax sp. HI0083
GGCCACAAGCATTATCGCGAGTGCAAGGACCAGATTCTGCGCAATTTTCTCAAGGGTTTGCAGATTCAGTATCGTGACGGGGAATAAGCGCTTACCTGTGAGGTAATGGCATTACCCCGGCAAAACGGGTTTCATGGCAGTGATAGCGGAGACATGCCATGAAACCCGACCTGCCACAAATCCTTTTCCTGCTAAACAGCACCGTGCTGTTCACCCACCAGATCGATGCCGCCTATTGGCACGAGTGGAACCTTTTCCACTTACCCGGTGGCAATCAGCTCAACCTGATATGAGGGAGCCTCTGAATAACTCCTTGCATGCTCAGTCTTTCAGGCTGGTTCGCAATCTAGGCGCAATGTTGAAGGTGTGTGTCCACCCATCAAGACATTGCAACAACGAGTGCGGGCCAGCCTGGAAGACCCGGAGGGCGCGGCCTGAAGGGCCCATCTGCTGCGCTTTGCCGCTAGGAAAGGGAGCCACCCGGACCGTCGCGACAAAACACAACAGCTGCACCCTTCAGGCCACGCTGAGCGCGCAAGGAGTTATTCAGAGGCTCCCTAACCTGCCCATCATCGCCCTGGTAATGTTCGCCTTCATGCAAGTGGCCACCCACAGCCCACATCAACGCCTGTGCCACCGGTTTCTGGCTAGCCTGGGGATACTAACGGTGGCGATCCACAGCGGCTTTTTCCTGGCCGGACATACCGAGTTTTGGCAGCCCATGTCGCTGTTGCTACTGGCGGCCACATTGATATTGTCTCTGGCACAACTGAAAACGCTGCCA
>NZ_LWFX01000864.1:0-484 GCF_001635175.1 Alcanivorax sp. HI0083
GAGAGGCAATGCGCAGCAGGTGTGCGCTTCAGGCCGCGCCTTTATGCCCGAACGGGTGCTTCGGGTCATCCAGGCTGGCCCGCACTCGTTGTTGCGCTTTTTCGATGGATGGACATATCTCGATCCCAGTTAGGGGACACCTTCAAAAGCGCGCCCTCTGTGCCCCGAATGGGGTATAGATTGCGAACCAGCCTGAAAGACTGAGTACGCAAGGAGTTTTTCAGAGGTTCCCTAGTGACGCTGCTGGTGGCCTTGGCCACCGGAAACTCCTGGGCTGTTGAAGATAGCCTGCGAGGGGGCTTTCTTGTGGGTGGAGGCTTTGCGCTGGATACCGGTAATTTTGCTGATGAGCTGGAAGATGCTCTGGGTGGTGGTTTCAACGTAGAAGATGATGGTGCCAGCACAGGGCCAGACCTGTACTTGGGGGTATGCTTTTAGTGGCGCTTCCTCTTTTCGTATTGGCTACCGCCAATTCGGGGAGCAA
>NZ_LWFX01000865.1:0-754 GCF_001635175.1 Alcanivorax sp. HI0083
ATACGCGGGTTCGTCCCTCGAGAGGAACTTGTATGTTTGAATGCTCTTCCTGCAACCATGCAGGACTTGCCGGGGTGGAGGGACCAAAGGAGCATCTGACCCAAGGGTACAGACGGTAGGAGATTTGGCCCCACCCCGCACCTATTCATACGCCGATAAAGAATCCATCGGCTGAGTTCGCACCTCAGACCGACGATACCTAGCAAGCCAGCGTTTCAGGTGCGCCCCGACAAGCATGTGTAACCTAGCGCAAGGGGCTGTTCAGTGGCAATGCAAGTAGAACCCTCCATTATCGGCATCGACGTGGCCAAGGCCGAGTTGGTCATCTATTTCCTGGGCCAGACCTATTCCATTGAGAACACACCCCAAGCCATTCGGGCTTGGCTCAAGGATCTGCCTTCCCTCTGCGAGATAGCCATCGAGGCCACTGGCACTTATCACATGGATGTCATTGAGCTGGCCCACCGTAAAGGCCATCACATCTACGTGATTGATGGTTCTCGCCTCCACCATTACCGCAAAGGCACAGGTGGTCGCGCAAAAACGGACGCCTCTGATGCGCAGCTACTTGCCCGCCATCTGCAACATGAAAAAGAGGCGTTGCGCCGCTGGAGCCCGCCACCCAAGGCGTATCGGACGCTGCAGACCCTACTGCGCCGCCGTGCGGCACTGGTCAAGGCGCGAACCATTATCCAGCAAAGCCTGGGTGCAGAGCCGCTACTCAAAGCGGGCTTGAAGAGGTTGATCTCTCAGA
>NZ_LWFX01000866.1:0-307 GCF_001635175.1 Alcanivorax sp. HI0083
ACCCCTTTGGGTGATCTCCGCGCTGTCGCTCGGTTCGTCCCCTGGAAGGGAACTCCTACACAGCGGTGCTATTTCCTGTCGAGCTGTGCCCGTGTACCGGCGGTTTCTTACCACCCCTTTGGGTGAGCTCCGCGCTGGCGCTTGGTTCGTCCCCTGGAAGGGAACTCCTACACAGCGGTGCTATTTCCTGTCGAGCTGTGCCCGTGTACCGGCGGTTTCTTATCACCCCTTTGGGTGATTTCCGCGCTGGCGCTTGGTTCGTCCCCTGGAAGGGAACTCCTACAGTGCCCCCTAGAAGGGGGCACGA
>NZ_LWFX01000867.1:0-323 GCF_001635175.1 Alcanivorax sp. HI0083
ACCCTGCAAGTTCACAGCAACGGTGAAACGTTCTCTCTGGGTAGCCTGACGGACTAACCGTATAGCGCTTGTCGGGTGCTTAAGGAGCCTCTGAATAACTCCTTGCGTACTCAGCGTGGTCTGGAGCGTGCAGCTGTTGTGTCTTGTCTCGATGGTCAGGGTGGTTCCCTTTCCGAGAGGCAAGGCGCAGCAGATGGGCGCTCCAGGCCGCGCCCTTCGGGTCTTTCAGGCTGGCCCGCACTCGTTGTTGCACTTTTTTGATGGATGGACATACACCTTCAAAAGCGCGCCTAGACTGCGAACCAGCCTGAAAGACTGAGCAT
>NZ_LWFX01000868.1:0-3456 GCF_001635175.1 Alcanivorax sp. HI0083
ATCAGCAAACTGTCAGCCATGCGCGATGGTCTCCGCCATGCGGCTAAATGCCCGGCGCCCAGTCATTTGGAGTGCGGGCAGTTTCGGCGATTGATGAATATTGCGTCGTCACGCATGAAGCACGAAAAAGCCGGGAGGCGCGAGCATGGTTGAGCGAAATGAGGATGATCGCAAAGCCGGGCATGTGCAGTTTTCCAGTCACCGGGGTGGCCCGCGCCATCGGGTGCGTTACGTGGAAAGTCCTGCGCCGCCCGCCGGGGAATGCCGATTATGCGTGGGCTCGCTGGCTGGTGACAGCGCAAACGCGGGAGCGGGTAGCCAGGAAGCGAAGCCGGCGGAGAAGGAGTCTGTCGACGAGGCCCAGCCCGGAAAAGACTGAGCCCCCTACCAGGGGATGTCTCTGCCATCCCAGGCGATAAAGCGCCCATGATCATTGTCGTCCGCGCCATCAATCAGCGCGGCCAGCTGTCGGGCGGACCGTTGTGGTGAAAACAGTTTGTGCGTCGGCACATTGCGCTGGAAGGGTTCTGACAGGGGGGTATCGGTGGTGCCCGGATGCAGCGCTATGACACACAGGTTCGGATAGCGGCGCCGGGTTTCAATGGCCAGGGTACGCAGCAGCTGGTTCTGGGCTGCCTTGCTGGAGCGGTAGCTGTACCAGCCGCCCAGATGATTGTCGGTAATGCTGCCCACCCGTGCAGACAGGCTGGCAAACACGGTGTGGCGGTCCTGCGGCATAACGGGGATCAGGTGCCGGGCCAGCAGCACGGGCACAAAGGCATTGAGTGCAAAGCTTTGCTGCAGGCCTTGGAGGGTGACATCCTCCAGCCGCTTCTCCGGTCTGAGTGCGGTGTCGTTGTCGTGAAGCCAGCCGGCGCTGTTGATGATCTGCTCCGGGGCCAGGTCCAGTTGCCGGATTTTCCGGGCCAGAGCGTCCAATTGGGTTTCGTCGGTCAGGTCCGTATCAATACAGTGTAGCGGCATTCCCTGTTTCTGCAGATGCAGCAGGGCTGGGCAGGACGAAGCTCGCCGGGATACGGCAATCACGGGAGTGTCACGGTTTAGCCAATGCCGGGTCAGGGCCAGGCCAATGCCGGAACTGGCGCCGGTGATCAGGCGGATCGGTGACGAAGTGTTGGGCGTTGTCATGGGACCAGTATGTACGGACGGGGATAACAGGCCGTGAAGACGGTTTACGGCATAACGAAATGCTCGATCCCCCGGTTGAGAAAATGCAGGAGCATGCGATAGCTGTCCAGATCAAAGCAGACGTCATGCGGGGGGTGCAGATCTTCCTCGCCGGGGGCATGGTTAAACGTCGCCAGATGACACCACTGATGCACCAGGTGGTAGTCGTCTTCCGTTGCCCCGCATTCGCGAATCACTAGCGTGCCGTTATAGGGCCAGGCCTGGATTTGGTGTTCATGTAAGGCCTGCCTGAGTCGACGGTTGTGGCTGCCAGGGCTTTCCTTGCCGCAACAGGCACCTTGGCAGCGATTCAATTGAAACGAAAAGCATGGCCCGCTGCCGCTTTCCAGTCCGCAGACCTTTGGGCAAAGGCGATATTGTTTGATCCAGTGTTCCAGGGCCAGGCGGGCCTGTCGGGGGCTGCGGTAAAGGCCATAGCTATCCTGGTTCCACAGCGATTCCCTGGCCGGGCGATGCAGTACCGGTGCCAGAAAAGCCGTGTCAGAGGTGTTCAGTATCCAGGTGTGCAGCTGTTTATAGCGTCGCTGGCGACGGTTGAAGATTGGCTGGCGCTGTTTGATTTCGCGGTTTTCCAGCAGCAGGGCGCCCAGCTCTCCGGCGGTAAGTGTGTAATCGATATGATCCGTCAGTTGGCACATTCGGCGTGCCCTGGAGGATCGCTGGCATGATTGAAAATGACTCTTCACCCGCTGACGGATGTTGATGCTCTTGCCAATGTAGAGGAGCTCCCCCTCAGCCCCGTAGAAGCGATAGACGCCCGGCTGCGAGGGCAGGTCGTTGACCCAGTGAGGCGTTGTCATGGCAGGTGGAGTGATCATGCCGGGGTTTTACCGGTTCATGAGTCAGCCCGGTGTGAAGGGCCCCGGTGGCGTGTTTATTATCGGCGAGGGTAGACTTGTCGCACCGCCTGGCAACGCGCCTGCGGCAGCAATGAAAACATTCACGACAAGCGAGCATTCTTATGGATGAAATGGAGCAGGCCGAAGACGAATTTGCGCAGAAGGCAATGATTGAAGCGGTGGAAAATCAGATTGCGGATGGTCACCCCCGTGAGGCGGGCATGGTAATGATGGCGTTGACCAAAAATGGCCTGGACCATGATGCCGCGCTGGAAAAAATGGCGGATGTGCTTGTTGTCCATGTGGCGGCGACCCTGGAAAACCAGACGCCTTTTGATATCAATGCTTACGCGAGAGATCTGTTGCAACTGGCCAAGGGTTAATCGCCAGTCACATCGGTCTGGCATTAGTACGTGCGCTATTACGACCAGAGTCGAGTGCAAGTGGGTGGTCAATTCCTCTATAGTCGGGATTGCTATTGACCTGCCAGGAGTTGCTCCCATGCCCTTCCAGCCTTACGCGGATATCGGCCAGCAAATAACCCGTATTGATACTGCCATGATCCGCGAAGGGTTGGCGGCCTGTTATTTGCTTCAAGGTGGAGAGGAGTACGCCATTATTGAGACCGGCACCCATCACACGGTGCCGATTATTCTTTCCCTGTTGGCGCAGCGAGGTATTGAGCGGCATCAGGTGAAATTTGTGATTCCCACCCATGTCCATCTGGACCATGCCGGGGGTGTGGGTGGGTTAATGCAGGCATTGCCAGCGGCCACCTTGCTGATCCACCCCCGTGGTGCCCGGCACATGATTGATCCCTCCAAGCTCAAGGCGGGCGCGACGGCGGTATACGGTGAAGAGGCCTTCGCGAAAGTCTACGGCGATATTATTCCTGTGGACGCGCAGCGTGTGCGAGAAATGCATGAGGGCGACCATGTGTTGGTGGGCGATCGTCGCCTGGATTTTTACGATACTCCGGGTCATGCCCGCCACCATTTCTGTGTGTATGACTCGCTCTCCGCCGGCATCTTTACGGGTGACACCTTTGGGTTGTCTTATCCTCCATTGATGACCGAAAAAGGTCCTTTTATTTTACCCACGACGACCCCGGTACAGTTTGATCCTGAGGCGCTGAAAGCATCGATTCGCAAGCTGCTGGCTCTGAACCCCGAACGCATGTTTCTGACTCACTATGGCGCCCTGGACGCTCCCCGGGAGCCTGGCGAACGCTTGCTGGCCATGGTGGATGATTACGTGGCGCTGGCGGAAAAAGCCGCTCCCGGTGATGAGGCTACGTTGTTGCCGCGATTGGAATCTGCCATGCAGGACTATCTGTTTGCCAAGGCTCGCGACCATGGTGTCGCCCTGTCGGAGGATGAACTGCAGGATGCGCTCGGGTTTGATATCA
>NZ_LWFX01000869.1:0-901 GCF_001635175.1 Alcanivorax sp. HI0083
CGTGGCTGCCGTAGTCGCACAGATCCGGTGACGGGCAGGGGAGCGATTCCAGTCCATTCTCGGTATGCCGCCGGCATGTCTCCCCGTTGCCTGCACACAGCGGCCTGCCACTCTTGCGGTCAAAGAAGGTGTATTCCGCCCGTAGATTCAGGTCCGGATCGTTGAACGGCAAGGTGACGGGAATGCTGCGGAGCTTGTTGCCCTTGGTGTCCTGGCGCAGGGCGTCATCCAGCGGGTGGGGCAGCCAGCCTTCCTTGGTCTGGATCTGGGTGGTGATGGTGAACTGATCGTCTTTCTCGGGCAGACGCTTGCCGTTCTTCTCCACCACGCGGCCGATGCTGATGCGGCCAATCACGGGGGGCGTAATCGCGAGTCCTTTAATCATGGGATGCTCCTGATGGATAACAGGCATAGACGCAGCCGGGCCAGGCCCGGCTGTTATGCCGTGAGTCGTAGAGGGTTAAGCATTGGGGCGAACCAGGAAGCGACGGCTCCCGGCCTTGTGCTTGGGGTACTGCTTGAGCAGATCAGGCTGATCCTGCAGGAGAGCTTTCGTGTCCAGGCTAGTGGAGTCCTTGCTTCGCTTCCAGGTCACAGAGCCCTCTGTGAAGGTGGCCTTGCTGGCCAACCCCATGGTCTGCTGGATGCGTTGCTTGAGGGTGGATTCCCGGTTGCTCAATCGGCCCAGGGTGTCACGCAGATCCAGTAGCTCATTGAAGTCGCCTTCGATGGCCGGGTTGTCCGTGAGATCCATGGTTTCCCCTTTGTCCTGGGGGTAGAGCGCTTGCAGGGCGTTCCCTGCTGAGTCGGAGCCATCCGGGTCCGGTGGCGTGTCGGCTTCCACCAGCTGCCAGAACTCCCGCTCCAGCTCGTACAGGTGAGCGATCAACGCCTCATCCCG
>NZ_LWFX01000870.1:0-548 GCF_001635175.1 Alcanivorax sp. HI0083
GGTCGAGGTCCGTGTTGCGGGCAGACCGGCACAAAAAAGCCCGGCCAATTGGCCCACTGCTGTCCCACAGTTGAGGGACAAATGAAAAAGCCTGAACCGAACTGGTTACAATGATTCTGCGAGGAAAACATTGTGATCAGGGAGGTTCAGGCTTTGTCACATCATAACACCGCCTTTCACCAACTGCTCAAACCGGTTTCGAGACATGATTTTGAGAGGCTGGCCAAAGAGCATCATCACGGGCAAAAACTGAGATCCGCCACGCGCTGGGATCAATTCATTGGCATGGCCATGTCTCAGCTTTCCGGCCGTCAGAGCCTGCGCGATATCCAGTCGAACCTGGAGAGCCAAAAGCATAAGCTTTTCCACCTTGGCGCCAAACCCGTTGCCCGTTCTACCTTGGCAAGGCTCAATGAGAAGCAGCCGGCGGAGCTCTACGAAGCGCTGTTCTACAAGCTGCTCCAGCGCTGCAGAAATAGCCCCAGCTCCCATAAGTTCCGCTTCAAGAACCCTCTCTACTCACTGGATGCGAGTGCCATCAACCTGTC
>NZ_LWFX01000871.1:0-383 GCF_001635175.1 Alcanivorax sp. HI0083
GTATAGTAACGAACTTCGCTCGCCATTTCGTCTCGGCCTATCTCTCCAAGAGGGCGAGTCCACTCCTTTTTTAGCAAGGCAAAGACACTCTCGGCACAAGCATTGTCCCAGCAGTTGCCGCGCCGGGACATGCTGATGGTCACCTTTCTGTCATTGAGCCAACTCAGAACCTCTTCACTACGATATTGGCTGCCTTGGTCTGAGTGGAACAGCAAATCACGCCCCGCAGGTTTCTGGCGCCTCCAGGCCTGTTTCAGCGCCGCTATAACCAATTGTGAGCAGTTAACCGGCCCCATCGCACGGCCCACGATCTGACGAGTCCCCAGATCCAGCACAACGGCAATGTAGAGCCAGCCTTCTTGGCAGCGGATCTGGGTAATATC
>NZ_LWFX01000872.1:0-1068 GCF_001635175.1 Alcanivorax sp. HI0083
CCTTCACCGCCTGGCCGGCGCCATTGAGGGCTACCGCCAGGGTGTTATTGCACACCACCCGGATGCTGGTGAACTGGGCAGTGGTGGCAAGGGTGCCGTCACAGGCAGTGGCCAGCAGCACATAGCCGTTGGTCTGGTCATTGCCTGCCAAGGAACCCGTTTGCCCGGTGCGGGCCAGCGCCCACAGCTTGCGGCCCCCTTTAAGCACCCCTGCAGTCTCCAGCTCGAAGCCGGATTGTTCAGTGAGATCGCGGTAGAACTCCAGTACCTCACGGGGTTGAACCACCTTGAAGCGGTTACTCACTACTGACAGGGGCTCCTGATTGTCGGAGCGGAACAGCACTTTCTGATCCGGGAAGGATGAGATCTGCCCGAGAGTGCCTGCCTCGCTACTGATAAAGCGCACCGGGGTCTCACGGATCTCCCAATCCATGCCGGCTTCGCGCATCCAGACTTCCAGAGGTTGTTGGTTGGCCAGCTGGTTGCCCAGCCCGTGCCAGGGTGTGCGGCCCACATAGGCCATGTTTTCGACAAGATGTGCCATGGTGAATCTCCTGTTAAAGAGGGAATGCCCAAAGGGCAGGGTTAGAGCCAGCCGCGCTCGGCGAGGCTCACGTAGCTGGAACGGGACACCACAAAGTGGTCCAACACCCGCACATCGATCAGTGCGAGGGCGTCCTTGAGGCGTTTGGTGATTTGCCGGTCGGCAGTGGAGGGCTCACTGCAACCGGAAGGGTGGTTATGGGCGAAGATGATGGCTGCGGCATTGCAGTCCAGAGCGCGTTGCACTACCACGCGGGGGTAAACAGCGGAGCTATCAATGGTGCCGTTGAACAAGGTCTCGAAACTGAGCACCTTGTGCTTGTTGTTGAGGAAGATGGCCGAGAAGACTTCGTTTTTCTCCTGTGCCAGAGCCAGTTGCAGGAACTGGGCGACATCGGTAGGCGCGGTCAGGGCCTCCCGGTCGGTAAGCTCATCCAGCAGGATGGTGGCCGCCGTACTGACGATCTCCTCGGGTTTAACGCAGCCCTGTACGTGGTACAGGCCCTGCTCGTTCTTTACGAAAGT
>NZ_LWFX01000873.1:0-217 GCF_001635175.1 Alcanivorax sp. HI0083
CGCGAGACAGGTTCTCTGTCTTGAAACGCAAGAGGCCGCGCCCATGGTTTGGGCGCGGCCTCTTGCGTTTTGTATAGCCTGAAAAAAAGACCGTGTAGTTATTAATTATTCATTATTAACTATTAATTGCCTTTAAAGCCCTTCTACACCGCTCAGCATTGCCCCTTCCGGGTAGCGAATTTCGAAGCCTTGTTTGAAACTTTCTTCCCCCCCGGCG
>NZ_LWFX01000874.1:0-331 GCF_001635175.1 Alcanivorax sp. HI0083
CGTTGGGCAGACCGACGATACCGCATTTGAAACCCATGACAGACCTCCATTTTTCGAGGCCGCAATGCTACTGAAGCCGGGCTGAAAAAGCGACCACCGCAGAGCGGAAACAGCGGCGAGCTATGAGCTGCGAGCTTCGAGAAAAAGCAAAGACAGTATCGTTTGGGGTGGGGCTAATCCTGAAAGCCAGAAGCCAGAAGCCAGAAGCCAGAAGCCAGAAGCTGCCTACGCTTTAAATCCGTTGAGGTGGTTCATGGCGCCATTCAGGTCGCCGCGGAGCATATCGGCGGTGTAGTGGACGGCTTCATCGATGGCGCGATCGATCAGGTCC
>NZ_LWFX01000875.1:0-311 GCF_001635175.1 Alcanivorax sp. HI0083
GTGTTCATGGCACACCGGTACATTTTGACGCCTTCCAGACCATCAATCTCAACGATGATGACGACATCGAATTCGGCATCAGCGTCCAGGAACTGAACCTGCATCTTGTTAACCAGCGGACAGGTAATCGTCTGATCTAAGTAAGGACACTTCTGGTTCATTTGTTGTTACCCCGTAAGGGGTCTGCCTTCAGCCCGGCGCTTTGCCGTAATGCCGTTCACTTAAGAGGAGCGGCATTACGATCGACGGGATAGCGGGTCTTGGAGATTTTGACCGTTCTCGGCCTGGAAGGTCGGGAACGGTCCTCCAAC
>NZ_LWFX01000876.1:0-706 GCF_001635175.1 Alcanivorax sp. HI0083
CAGCACCGTGCAGCAAACCGACTTGCTGCTCACCATGCCCGCCAGCCTGGCCGGGCAGCTGCGGCGCCAGGGCCTGGTGCTCAAGCCGTTCCCCGGCGAACTGCCCGGCCTGGAAATGCACCTTTACTGGCACCGTGACCAGAGCGCTGACCCGGCGCACAGCTGGTTGCGCCAGCAAGTGCTGGCCCAGCTGCAAACCATGCAGAACGAAATCGAGCTAAGCGCGCCTTCGTTGTAGGTGCTTTGTCGGGTTACGGCTACGCCTCTCTGTGCCCTTGGGTGAACACGACCTACCTGAAACGCGGTCGAGTAGATACCGTCTCTCCCAATGAACCACAACCCCTCTCAAACGGGCTGTGGTTCATATTCTTTCTGGTGCGCCAGCACGCCGTAAGCGATGTGCACCAGTTTTCTCATGGCCGCGCCCAGCGCTGACATCTTTCGTTTGCCTGCAGCACACAGCCGTTGATATTGGCGCCGAATGCTGGGGTTATGCCGCATCGCAACAACGGCACCCATGTATAACTTTTGCCGCAACGCGGGGTCGCCATTCTTCGAGAGCCGCGGCGCGTGCCTGACCGAACTGCCCGAGGTCCACTCCACCGGCCCCAGCCCCATGAAGGCCGCCACTTGTCTGCCACTCTTGAAGCGCCTTGATCGTAGTGCCACCAACAAATGCACCGACAGCACCTCGCCAATACCGGGA
>NZ_LWFX01000877.1:0-380 GCF_001635175.1 Alcanivorax sp. HI0083
GTTATATCACCGTTATGGCCCGGCTGTGTGTGAGCATGCTGGGTCAGCGGGAAGACTGGGAGGCCATGTTGGCATCCCCGTTCTTCAGTCGGCTTATGGCGCTTGAGGACTAGGGAGTCTCTGAACAATTCCTTGCGTACTCAGCGAGGCCTGAAGGGTGCAGCTGTTGTGTTTTGTTGCGACGGACAGGGTGGTTCCCTTTCCTAGTGACAAAGCGCAGCAGATGGGCCCTTCAGGCCTCGCCCTACGGGTCTTCCAAGCTGGCCCGCACTCGTTGTTGCGCTTTTTTGATGGATGGACATATCTCGATCCCAGTTAGGGGACACCTTCAAAATCGCGCCCTCTGTGCCCCGAATGGGGTATAGATTGCGAGCCAGCCT
>NZ_LWFX01000878.1:0-269 GCF_001635175.1 Alcanivorax sp. HI0083
GTTCACTTAGGGGAAGCAGCGCTGCGCGAACATCTTCGTCATGCGAGCATGACTTCCCACCAATCCCGAAGTTTGAGGGGGGGAGCGATGTTTACATCGCGAAGGCTTCAGGTCTGGCACAGAACCTTAAGTGAACGGTATTACCGCATCAGCGGGCTTTTTTATGGTTGCTCGGCCATCAGCCGGGTTTCTTGTCATCTGCGGCGTCGTCATCTCCCTCGGCATAATCCCGGGGCGGCTCGACCACGGTGTCGGGGATCGGGTTATCG
>NZ_LWFX01000879.1:0-4249 GCF_001635175.1 Alcanivorax sp. HI0083
TACTGAGCAGTGACTTTACCAGCCCCTCATGTCCCACACTCACTGGCCCAACCTGGAGATTCAACCGATCGGCAACGAGCTTTGAAAGTCGATAATCGTAAGACGGCCTTCCGGTCCTACCTTCAACGCGCCGGGCATCAAGAAGACCTTGGTCAACCAGTACCCCTATCGAATGACGGGCTAATCTCTCACTAACTCCCAACTTCCCCGCCAAACGGTCCAGAGACGTTTGAGCCCATTCGCCTATACCAAATTGATAGATAAAGGCAGTCAAAAAATATCGCTCAGCGGCCTGCAGCTCTTCAGACGACAAGCAGTTAAAGCTGGATACTAGAGCATTGCCAAGGTACATATTTGCACAAATGATATCTATTTTTGCCCATTATCAATTATGATCATATTTACGTCAATTCATACGGTATGATTTACTTGTCATGAAAATCTCAAGCATTAGGAGCATTGAAAGTGAAGAAACCAATCCCACCGAAAGAGTGGCTTGGCTCCGACAAGGACAAGTCAGATTGGGCCAGGCACTATTTGCGAAACAACCCCCCATCAGCCCTTTCAGTAAAAGCTCCCCACGAAGAGAACGAGCCGACCTTGATGACACTGGAAAGAATTTGGAATAACGGATTGGGGGCAGATGCTTTTGCACGCATCAAACGAGCATGGAATGCTTACAGCTACCGGAAGAACAAAAACAAGCGGACTTTCAGTTTTGTGCTACCCGTAGAAGAAGCTCTGTTTTTGAAACGTACGTCCAAATATCTAAAGGTGTCACAAAGCGCCCACCTGACAGCTCTGATTTGCCAGGATAGAACACATATCGAGAAACTGAGAAATGAGCATCAACAAAGACTCGAAGGCGCCAGAAAAACGCGCAATTCACTGGTAGAGGACAGAAAAACCAAAGAGCTAGGTCGCCTGCGGAAAGAAAATACGAGGCATGCGGGCATTCTCAAGCAATATGAAGAACTTATAAGAAAGCTAGTAGAGAAAGACCTTGTAAGGCAGGAATTAGAAAGGCAGGGANTGCAGGACCCCATACAACTCGATGCGAACAAAAGGGACGACCTGGACTCTCAAGCCAAAAAGCTGGCAGCAAGACACCTTGAGGATGCTCGAATTGACGCGTCTCGCACTTCTAACTACTCAGCGCCCTGACACCACCTCCAAGTGATCCACCCAACGCTGCAACTACAAGCGTCACCCAGCCTCATAGCTATGGAGTACCCTCAACCCCTTTTCTAGAGTGATCCGGCACAGCTTCAGCCATCTTGCCGGGCATCCAATACGCGCCAGGCCTTTGTAAACGGACCGCCTGACCAATCAGGGAAAACTAAAGGTCAGTGGCGCGTAAAGTAAAGGAGACAGGCCAGCCACAGGGATTAGCTATTGAGAAACGGTGACGGAACGGTGACGAAACACAGAAAAGCATAAGCGACGCCTAAAAACCAAAAAGGCCAGTCATCCATGACTGGCCTATCTCTTTGTTTTTCCGACCTTAATTTGGTCGGGACGGGAGGATTCGAACCTCCGACCCCTTGCACCCCATGCAAGTGCGCTACCAGGCTGCGCTACGCCCCGAGATGTGCTTGGCAGGCAGAGCTACCAAAGCGGCGGCAATCATAGCGGATTTGGTGGGGGGATGGAACCGGTAAAGTGCTGTTTGGTCAGGGTTTGAGCGATGGGGGGATTGTCGGGTTTGTCGCTAGCAGGTTCGCGCCTCGAGAGGCGCTCCTACAGAAGGCGGGATGATGATTTGGTCAGGGCGGGCATGAAAAAGCCCCGGGAGCGGGGCTGCCGGGGCTTTTTCGCCATCGGAGATGGCGGGGAGCGTTTGGTGCTGGATCAGGAAGCTTTGAGGACGTCGAGGACCTCTTCCATTTCCACAATCATCTGCTTGATGAGCTGGTGGTACTGGGTGGCCTGTTCCGCGTTGGCGCCGCCGGAGAGCTGTTGACGGGCACCGCCGATGGTGAAGCCCTGATCGTACAGCAGGCTGCGAATCTGGCGGATCATCAGCACGTCCTGGCGCTGATAGTAACGACGGTTACCACGGCGTTTCACGGGCTTGAGCTGGGGAAATTCCTGTTCCCAATAGCGCAACACGTGCGGTTTTACGTCACACAGGTCGCTGACTTCACCAATGGTGAAATAGCGCTTTCCTGGAATCGCCGGCAATTCGTCGTTATGACTTGGTTCCAGCATAGGCCTCAACCCGTTGTTTTAATTTTTGTCCTGGACGAAAGGTAACAACCCGACGGGCGGTGATGGGGATTTCCTCACCGGTTTTCGGGTTGCGCCCTGGTCGTTCGCTCTTGTCCCTGAGATCGAAATTGCCGAAGCCGGAGAGCTTCACCGGGATATTGTTTTCCAGTGAATGGCGGATCTCTTCAAAAAACATTTCCACCATTTCTTTTGCTTCACGTTTGTTCAGGCCTAACTCCTCGAACAAACGCTCGGCCATATCCGCTTTGGTCAGCGCTCCCATTAATAGCTCCCTGCCCTTCCTTAATTCAGTCCCTTAAGGCGGCGTTAAACTGTTGTTTTAACTGGGATACTACGGCATCCACCAGGTCATTCACCTCTTGATCCTTAAGAGTGCGTGAACGGTCCTGGAAGGTCAAGCCCAAAGCAAGGCTTTTACGATTTTCACCAATGCTATCGCCTTGATATATATCGAAAATCTTGACCCCGGTGAGACGATCGTCACAGGCAGAGCGAACCGCAGCGATCAGATCCCCTGCGGGGACGCTGTCTTCTACCACAAAGGCCAGATCGCGGCGCATCCGCGGCTGGTCAGACACAGCCGCAAAGCTGGGCAGGCTGCCTTGCTGCAACGGCGCTTGCGCCAGTTCGAAAGCGTACAGTTGACCCGGCAGATCCAGATCGGCGGCCAGGCGCGGGTGAATCCGCCCCAGAAAACCCACCACCTCACCATCACGCTTTAGTGCCGCGGTCTGGCCCGGATGCAGCGCCGGGTGCTCGGCGGGCTCAAAGCTGAACGCCTGCGCATCAGACAACGCCAACAATGCTTCCACGTCCCCTTTCAGGTCGAAGAAATCCACCGGGCGTTTGCCTTCCCAATTCTGCGGCTGGGCACTACCGTACAGCAGACCGGCGATCATCGGCGTCTGCTCCAGGCCACCTTCCACGTCTGGCGCATCGGTGGGCACAAAACGCAGGCCCGTTTCGAACAGACGCAGGCGATCAGCCTGCCGGTTCAGGTTATGGCGCGCGGTGCTGAACAGGCCAGCCAGCAGCGTGGTGCGCATGACGCCCAAATCCGCAGAGATCGGATTCAGCAGCGGCAGTGGCTCCACGCGGGGCTCGACTTTCGCCAGCAGACCCGGCTCCACAAAGGTGTAGGTAATCGCTTCCTGGTAGCCACGGTCCATCAAGGTGTCCGCCAGGCGGCGCACGGCCACGATCTGTTCCGGCACGGTCTCGCCGGAAGGCGAACCCGCCGGCACCCGGCTGGGCAGCTTTTCGTAGCCATAAATGCGCGCCAACTCTTCGATCAAATCCTGCTCGATGGCCATGTCGAAGCGCCAGCTGGGAGCCAGCACGGTCCACCCTTGCCCATCGCCATTCAGAGAGATGTCCATGCCCAGGCGGCTGAGAATGTCTTCCACCTGCTGGGCGGGTAAACCCATGCCCAATAAGCCTTCGATCCGCTCAGCGCGCAATGTGAGCTCGGCCTGCTTGGGCAGCTGCGCTTCGTCCACCGCTTCGGTGACGGGGCCTGCCTGGCCACCCGCAATTTGCTGGATCAGGGCTGTAGCATACTCAATGGCATCGCTCTGCAGTTGCGGATCCACACCGCGCTCGAAGCGGTGAGAGGAATCGGTATGCAGCCCATAGGAGCGAGCCTTGCCGGCAATCGCCAGGGGGGCGAAGAAGGCGCATTCCAGGAAAATATCCTGGGTATCCGTGGTCACGGATGACGGTTTGCCGCCCATGACCCCAGCGAGAGCCAGTGCCGCGCTGTCGTCAGCAATTACCAGGGTATCGTCCCGTAGGGTCAGCTCTTGGTCGTCCAGGGTAGTAAGCGTCTCATCCGCTTTGGCCTTGCGCACGGTGATACCACCGCTGAGCTTGGCCAGATCGAACGCATGTAACGGCTGCCCCAGTTCCACCAACACATAGTTGGTTACATCGACGATGGGGTCGATGGTGCGCAGACCCGCACGGCGCAGGCGCTCCACCATCCACAGCGGGGTGGCAGCGTTGACATCCACGCCCT
>NZ_LWFX01000880.1:0-341 GCF_001635175.1 Alcanivorax sp. HI0083
ACAACGACAACCTCTCAGGCTATGGGGTTTTACGTCAGGCATCCGGCGTCGAGCGTTTGGCAAAGTGCCGGGTATTCGGGATAAACCCATCAAACGGCGAGTAGCCTGTTCTTCACTCTAAATCCGCGAAGAACCTTTTTTATGCCGCTCTGCGGCTGCAACAGCCTCCACGCAACACGCCTCACGCCTGCGCGCATAGAGAAGCTCACTTCACGAAAAGGCTGACTTCGGCGCACTCTCCTATACCTGTCCGTCTTGGTATATCCTTGGGCCTTCGTTTCCATCCGAATAGTCGTATGACCCACCCCGGCCCCATTGGCATTTTTGATTCCGGCATCGGC
>NZ_LWFX01000881.1:0-489 GCF_001635175.1 Alcanivorax sp. HI0083
AAGAAGCGGCCGGTGGCTTTGCTCCGGGCGGCGGTGGTCTGCCGGGCGCTGATGGCAACCCACTGGAGCCGGTACTGGCGCAGTTCTGCCCGGCAACCTCTGAAGCAGATCTTGGCCCGACCACCCCGATCGACTGTCTGACTGAAGCTGGCGGTAACTTCGGCGACGTGCAGGACTTGCTGCTGGGTTCCAACCCGCTGACCGAGCAACTGTGCCCGGAAGCGGCTGCTAACAGCCCGATTGATCCCGCAGCTTGCTTCGAAGAAGCTGCCGGTGGCTTTGCTCCGGGTGGCGGTGGCCTGCCGGGTGCCGACGGCAACCCGCTGGAGCCTGTATTGGCGCAGTTCTGCCCGGAAACCTCCGAAGCAGACCTGGGTCCGACCACACCGATCGACTGTCTGACCGAAGCCGGCGGTAACTTTGGCGACGTGCAGGACCTGCTGCTGGGCTCCAACCCGCTGACCGAGCAACTGTGCCCGGAAGCGGCTG
>NZ_LWFX01000882.1:0-395 GCF_001635175.1 Alcanivorax sp. HI0083
GCGACATGGCACCGCATTGGTATTAAGGAACCTCTGAAAAACTCCTTGCGTACTCAGTCTTTCAGGCTGGTTCGCAATCTAGGCGTGCTTTTGAAGGTGTATGTCCATCCATCGAAAAAGCGCAACAACGAGTGCGGGCCAGCCTGAATGACCCGAAGGGCGTGGCCTGAAGCGCACATCTGCTGCGCCTTGCCTCTCGGAAAGGGAACCACCCTGACCATCAAGACAAGACGAAACAGCTGCACGCTTCAGGCCACGCTGAGCATGCAAGGAGTTTTTCAGAGGTTCCCTAGAGCATTAATGAATGCGCGTCAGTCTTGATTGCAAGCAGCTGAAGAGCGGACAAAAAGCGGGATCAATGGCGGGGAGACCGTTTCGAGTACGCCTGGAAGGAA
>NZ_LWFX01000883.1:0-289 GCF_001635175.1 Alcanivorax sp. HI0083
AGATCGTCCTGCACGCCATCGCCAAACGCCGCAACGCAGCGTAAAAAGCAATGAATAGTTAATAATGAATAATTAATAACGCGCGAAGCAGGTGTCTCTGTTTTTCTAATGCATGAGGCCGCGTCTACGAGGTAGGCGCGGCCTCATGCGTTTGCTCTTGGTGCTCGCGCAAGGTCGCGAACTATTAATTATTCATTATTAACTATTCATTGCCTCCCCACACAATCCCCACAAAACCTCCTTGTTGCCTTGCCATGCTGGCCCCCATCACAAGGAGGCCACCATGCAA
>NZ_LWFX01000884.1:0-546 GCF_001635175.1 Alcanivorax sp. HI0083
ATCACCCTGCAGACAAACATGACAGATATGGTGATGGGATTCCTTTGGCACCTCGTCCGCCATGGGCGACTCGCCCATGGTCAGCTGGAATACGATATCCGCGCCCAGGCAGTCGGCGTAGAACGCGAACGCCTCACGGCAGGTGCCCGGAAAATTCAGATAGGGGTTCAGACGAATCTTGGACATGGCATCTCTCCTTAGAATGAAATTAGCTTTCCCTGACTAGTCGAATGTCATAGCCGCTTTTCGACAGACCACCCTGTTCTTGTAGGAGCGTCGCTGGCGGCGCGCTAACGACCTTATGGGATCGCGCCGCCAGCGACGCTCCTACGGGAAGGGCTACTTCACCCGCTGCTTTTCCAGCTTGCGGGCCAGGGTGCGGCGGTGCATCCCCAGGCGCCGGGCGGTTTCGGAGATATTAAACCCGGTTTCTGCCAGGGTTTCGTGGATGCGTTCCCACTCCAGGGTTTTCAAATCGGTGGCGCGCGCGGTAAGAGACACGTCAGTATTACCTTCCGCGCGGTTGAAGGCATCTTCTATGTCATC
>NZ_LWFX01000885.1:0-318 GCF_001635175.1 Alcanivorax sp. HI0083
ACAAAGTGTCTACACTCGGTCGCCAACTTAAGTTGAAAGTTAAAAGTTCAAAGTTGAACGTGCGGGCAGGTCAGTACCAACCGAACGGATCGACGGCCGCGAAAAGCCGCGACGGCCTGCTACCTGACATGGCGACGCGGGCCCTGACAACCTCTCTCGCGCGTTTAAACTTTGAACTTTCAACTTGCCACACGCTTATACATGCCCTCTCCTGCGGGAGCGGATACAGGAGCCATCATGAAGAATTTCAAAGATAAAGTTGCCGTCATCACCGGTGCCGGCTCCGGCATCGGCCGTGCCCTGGCCATGGAACTGGCC
>NZ_LWFX01000886.1:0-723 GCF_001635175.1 Alcanivorax sp. HI0083
GCAATATCGCAACGATAACCGCCGGCACGAACACCGGCACAAGAATGGTTGAATTTCGCAACACAGCATTCTTCGCCATACAAAACATCCCTATTCGCCAAACAGACTGGTCAGTGGTAGCCGCACAAACCCCTGGTTCTCTATGACCATACAGACCGTTAACTCGGCTTTCCAGCACCCCGCTCACGGCCCAGGTTACGAATATAACTCACCGCCTGTGGCATACTCATGGTCAGCCGTTCAACACGATCCGCTGTAACCTGAATCAGCGAACCCGACCAGGGGTCCGGCGCACCGGGCAGATAAATCGTCACCTCGCCGTCATCCGCGCGCCCCACCTCAAACGTCCAGCGACAAGGACTGGGAAAAGGATTTGAGGAGCCTCTGAATAACNCCTTGCGTACTCAGCGTGGCCTGGAGCGTTCAGCTGTTGTGTCTTGTCTCGATGGTCAGGGTGGTTCCCTTTCCGAGAGGCAAGGCGCAGCAGATGGGCGCTCCAGGCCACGCCCTTCGGGTCTTTCAGGCTGGCCCGCACTCGTTGTTGCACTTTTTCGATGGATGGACATATCTCGATCCCAGTTAGGGGACACCTTCAAAAGCGCGCCCTCTGTGCCCCGAATGGGGTATAGATTGCGAACCAGCCTGAAAGACTGAGCATGCAAGGCGTTATACAGAGGCTCCCTAATAAGACGCTGAAACACTATTTTCCTGAAATAAGGTTAT
>NZ_LWFX01000887.1:0-433 GCF_001635175.1 Alcanivorax sp. HI0083
ACTGCCGGAAGATCTGTCGCCGAAGCAGCTGCACGTGATCCGCACCGCGCGGGTCTGCCAGCAGGCCCTGGATCTGGAAATGGTGTAAGAAGAGACGCAGCACGCTTCACGCAACACGCTGCAACACGAAGGTCGTTAATTCGTGATTGAGAGGCCCAGCTGAGCGTTGAGTTCTCTACAAAAAAACCGCGCCCGAAGGGGTGCGGTTTTTTTGTGGCTTCTAGCTTCTAGCTTTGATCGTCCTCCGGACGATGTCCTCGCTTCGCTCGGTTCGCACCCTAAACGGTGCTTGTATGTTTGAATGCTCTTCCTGCAACCATGCAGGACTTGCCGGGGTGGAGGGACCAAAGGAGCATCTGACCCAAGGGTACAGACGGTAGGAGATTTGGCCCCACCCCGCACCTATTCATACGCCGATAAAGAATCCATCGGC
>NZ_LWFX01000888.1:0-387 GCF_001635175.1 Alcanivorax sp. HI0083
TTCGCTCGGTTCGCACCTCGAGAGGTGCTTGTATGTTTGAATGCTCTTCCTGCAACCATGCAGGACTTGCCGGGGTGGAGGGACCAAAGGAGCATCTGACCCAAGGGTACAGACGGTAGGAGATTTGGCCCCACCCCGCACCTATTCATACGCCGATAAAGAATCCATCGGCTGAGTTGCACCTCAGACCGACGATACCTAGCAAGCCAGCGTTTCAGGTGCGCCCCGACAAGCATGTGTAACCTAGCGCAAGGGGCTGTTCAGTGGCAATGCAAGTAGAACCCTCCATTATCGGCATCGACGTGGCCAAGGCCGAGTTGGTCATCTATTTTCTGGGCCAGACCTATTCCATTGAGAACACACCCCAAGCCATTCGGGCTTGGCTCA
>NZ_LWFX01000889.1:0-302 GCF_001635175.1 Alcanivorax sp. HI0083
TGCAACATGAAAAAGAGGCGTTGCGCCGCTGGAGCCCGCCACCCAAGGCGTATCGGACGCTGCAGACCCTACTGCGCCGCCGTGCGGCACTGGTCAAGGCGCGAACCATTATCCAGCAAAGCCTGGGTGCAGAGCCGCTACTCAAAGCGGGCTTGAAGAGGTTGATCTCTCAGATCAACACGCTGGATGCACAGATCCAGAAACACCTTCGCGACACGGTAAGAGACGCTGGGCTCAGCGAACAGGTGCAACGGTGCAAGGCCCTGGAGGGCGTGGGCGATCTGACCGCCTACGCTCTGGTC
>NZ_LWFX01000890.1:0-4928 GCF_001635175.1 Alcanivorax sp. HI0083
ATGCCCAACTCCTTGATATGCACGTTTTCGTGCAAGCCATAGATCATCTTGCCGGAAGACAGATCAGCCATCACCGCAAAGGGCGACAAGACCAACAGCGAAGCAAGGAGTGTACGCATCATAACAACCTGATTGTAAAAGCATTACAGCCCGATCACGGAGCCACCGGCTCAGCCTCTGACCCGCCCCCCGGAAAATGGTTGCGCCATTCTAGGCGATCATCGGGCCTATCGCAGGCTCAACCGTGAAATTTTGAAGTTGTTCACAATTGCCAATCTTACGATAAAGGCTGACCGGCGGGCTATCACCCACACGCTACGCTGCTATAATGCGCGCCCCTGCGAAACCGCTGGCACGGTTTCGCCCACCATATTTGGAGCAACACTAGTGATTGAACGTCTGCGCAATATCGCCATCATCGCCCACGTTGACCACGGCAAGACCACCCTGGTGGACAAGCTGCTGCAACAGTCTGGCACCCTGGGAGATCGCGCCGGCGACATCGAACGGGTCATGGACTCCAACGACCTGGAGAAAGAGCGGGGCATTACCATTCTGTCCAAGAACACCGCCATCCAGTGGAACGACTATCGCATCAACATCGTGGACACCCCTGGCCACGCCGACTTTGGCGGGGAAGTAGAGCGGGTCATGTCCATGGTGGATTCCGTGCTGCTGCTGGTAGACGCAGTGGACGGCCCCATGCCGCAAACCCGCTTCGTGACCCAGAAAGCGTTCGCCGCCGGCCTCAAGCCGATCGTGGTCATCAACAAGATCGACCGCCCCGGTGCCCGCCCGGACTGGGTGATGGATCAGGTTTTCGACCTGTTCGACAACCTGGGCGCCACCGACGAACAGCTGGACTTCCCGGTGATCTATGCCTCCGCCCTGAACGGCATCGCCGGCCTGGAAGCCGACAATCTGGCTGACGACATGACTCCGCTGCTGCAGGCCATCGTCGACAAGGTGGACTACCCGGATGTGGATGCAGAAGGCCCCTTCCAGATGCAGATCTCTTCTCTGGACTACAACAGCTACCTGGGCATCATCGGCATCGGCCGGGTCAAGCGTGGCCAGATCAAGGCCAACAGCCCGGTGAAAGTGATCGGTGCTGACGGCAATGTCCGTAACGGCAAGATTCTCACCATCATGGGCTACCACGGCCTGGAGCGCGTGGATGCCACTCACGCCTCCGCTGGCGAAATCGTCTGCATCACCGGCCTGGATCCGCTGAACATTTCCGACACCCTGTGTGATCCGGCCAATGTGGAAGCGCTGACCCCGCTGAGCGTGGACGAGCCCACCGTCAGCATGTTCTTCCACGTCAACACCTCGCCGTTCGCCGGCCAGGACGGAAAATTTGTCACCAGCCGCCAGATCCGTGAGCGTCTGGAAGCGGAGCTCAAGCACAACGTGGCCCTGCGCGTGGAAGAAACCGGCAGTGCCGACCAGTTCCGCGTCTCCGGCCGTGGCGAACTGCACCTGTCGGTACTGATCGAAAACATGCGTCGCGAAGGCTTCGAGCTGGCCGTAGGCCGCCCGCAGGTGATCATCCGTGAAGAAGACGGCGTCAAGCAGGAACCCTATGAAACCGTGATTGCCGATGTGGAAGAGCAGCATCAGGGTTCCATCATGGAACAGCTGGGTCTTCGCAAGGCGGAGATGACCAACATGGAGCCAGACGGCAAGGGCCGGGTGCGCCTGGAATTCCTGGTGCCCAGCCGTGGTCTGATCGGCTTCCGCAGCCAGTTCCTGACCCTGACTTCAGGCACCGGCATTCTCAACAGCACCTTCAGCCACTACGGCGAGTTCAAGCCCGGCGACATGGCCAAGCGCATCAATGGCGTGCTGGTGTCCATGGTGAAAGGCAAGGTGTTGGGCTTCGCCCTGTTCAACCTGCAGGAACGTGGCCGCATGCTGATCGACCCGAACGTGGATGTGTACGAAGGCCAGATCATCGGCATCCACAGCCGCGGCAACGACCTGGTGGTCAACCCCACCAAGGGCAAGCAGCTGACCAACATGCGCGCCTCCGGCACTGATGAGAACATCGTTCTCACCCCGCCAATCCGCTTCAGCCTGGAACAGGCGCTGGACTTCATCGAAGACGACGAGCTGGTGGAAGTGACCCCCAACTCCCTGCGTATTCGCAAGAAGTTGCTCACCGAAACCGAGCGCAAGCGCGCCGGGCGGTAATTAAGAGAGGCTCCACGCTGTACGCATCAAGCGCCACGCCTAAAAACGTGGCGTTTTTTGTGGCTCGCCGCGCATTAGAGTGGATAACCCGCTTCTCGCCCGCGGATGGGCTTATCGCGAATATCCGGCTTTGCCAAACGCTCAACGCCGGATGCCTGACGTAAACACTTATAGCCGGAGAGGCTTTCGATATTGCGGCATCTTCTTTGAGGGCCATCATTCTGGGAATAACCTGGCAATGCTTTTTGCGCAGAAAGCATGGCGGCCAAGGTTTTCAGCGTTTGAATGCAAGCATCAGTCGTCGGGCATCCGGCGTCCAGCGGTTACCAGCCCAAGGTAATGAGACAAGTCCTGAAGCCTGCTGATCACTCCACTCCGCGATACATCTTTTTTGTGTCCGGTGCACCGTCAACGCAATAACATCAACACCAGCACCGCACCGATCACCAGCCCCACTATCAAACCCGCCATAAATCCCTGCCCGGCCAACGGTGCCACCCCGGCAGTGGACCCACCCTCCTCCTGATCGGCAGGCTGACTGGCCTCGAATTCAGCAATCACCTCCCGGGCCCGCGCCTCATCGTTGGCAGCCACCCACACTGTCGCCAGGCCCGCCGCCGGCAGCTCCCCCATACCGCCCTGCAACATATCACCCTGCACCTGGGCCATGATGCCCACCTGATCCAGCAGGTTGGCCAGCATATGGGCTTCAATCATGTGCCGTGCCTGAAACACACATTTCACCAGCTCATCTCCACTACGGATTTACCGGTTTTTTTTCCACCACTTCCAACAGCGTATAACGCAGGCTGCTGCCATCCGCAGGCGGCGACGCCACCTCTTCGACCTTTACACGCAAGGTGTACTGAAACCCCTCTTCATAGGCAAAGCCTTCTATGTGGTTATAGAACAGCTGCCAGTTGGCGTCGCCCTCTTCCTTCACTCGCAGGCACTCCATGGCTCCAACACCGATACACGCCGTGCCGTAGGGGGCCACATAAAGCAGCTGCCCAGGCTTGTCCTGCGGCGTCGGCTCACCGCAAGCCGCCAATAAAAACAACAACGCCAACATCCCGCGTTTCCACATCATCATCCATGTCCTGTTATTCTTGGTGCATTAGGGAACCTCTGAAAAACTCCTTGCGTACTCAGTCTTTCAGGCTGGTTCGCAATCTAGGCGCGCTTTTGAAGGTGTATGCCCATCCATCGAAAAAGCGCAACAACGAGTGCGGGCCAGCCTGAATGACCCGAAGGGCGTGGCCTGAAGCGCACATCTGCTGCGCCTTGCCTCTCGGAAAGGGAGCCACCCTGACCATCGAGACAAGACGCAACAGCTGCACGCTTCAGGCCACGCTGAGCATGCAAGGAGTTTTTCAGAGGTTCCTTAGTTTTGATCAGTACCACGACCATCCCGCCAAGGCAAAATCCAACATGCTGCATATCGCCCTGTTCGAACCGGAAATTCCGCCCAATACCGGCAACATTATCCGCCTGGTCGCAAATACCGGCGCACAACTGCATCTGATCGAGCCGCTGGGCTTTTCGCTGGAAGAAAAGAAACTGCGCCGTGCCGGCCTCGACTATAACGAGTTTGCCGCGTTAAAGGTGCATCAGGATTTTGCCGCGTTTCAACAAGACGTCGCCGGACAGCGCTTGTTTGCCATGACCACCAAGGGAAGTCGCCCCCATAGCGACGCCTGTTTTCAGGACGGAGACGTGCTGTTATTCGGGCCGGAAACCCGGGGCCTGCCGGACCCCATTCTGGAAAGTCTGCCGCCAGCACAGAGATTGCGTCTGCCCATGGTAGCGGATAGCCGCAGCCTCAATCTCAGCAATGCCGTCGCCGTGACGCTCTACGAGGCATGGCGCCAACTGGGCTACACAGGGGCAGTTGATAATTGACAATTGATAGTTGACAGCTGCGCGAAACAAAATTGTTTTAACCTGAAACGCAAGAGGCCGCACCCAAAGCATGGGCGCGGCCTCTTGCGTTTCAGATGACAACCGACCTCGTACGCGACGCGGTCAACTGTCCACTTTCCACTATCAACTCTTATTGAACGGTCTCGCCCGCTGCCGCAGCATTTTCCTGTTGCTGCTGGCGCTGCTGCTGATACAGCGCATCGAAGTTGATCGGCTGCAGCACCATCTGCGGGAATGACCCCTTGGCCACCAGGTCCGACACCACTTCACGCACATACGGGAACAGCAGGTTCGGACAATACGCGCCGAGCAATTGCGCCCGCTCTTCGCCTTCGATGCCTTTCACGGTAAAGATACCGGCCTGCTTCACTTCCACCAGGTAAAAGGTCTTTTCCTCGGCTTCGTCCTTGGCGGTCACCGTCACGGTGATTTCCACTTCGAACTCATCGCCTTCACCAACGCGACGGGCGCTGTTGTTCAGCTGCACGTTCACCTTGGGTTTCCACTCCTGCAGGAACACGTCCGGTGCACCCGGGCACTCAAAGGAGGTGTCTTTCAGGTAAATACGCTGCAGTTGGAAAACCTGTTGCTGTTCATCAGCCATGTTCTTCTCCTGTTACTGGCCTGCTCCGAGCAGAGCATCGAGCTCCCCCGCCCGCTCCAGAGCAAAAAGTTCATCACAGCCACCGATGGCGTGATCATTAATAAAAATCTGCGGCACCGTCCGGGCGCCGCCGCGCTGCATCATGACTGCACGCTGCTGGGGTTCGCGGTCCACATCGGTATCCTCGAACGCCACATTCTTGCTG
>NZ_LWFX01000891.1:0-8063 GCF_001635175.1 Alcanivorax sp. HI0083
CAGCGGAGGAACAACCCGACCCAGTGGCGGCGTTGAAGAAGCAGGTTGGCGATGCGTCGTTGGCCTACAAGGCGGCGGTGAAAGCCGCCAAGCAGGCCGACGAAGAAGGAGCCGACAACGCGGCAGACTTGCACTTCGAAGTCGCTCGCCTGAAAGCCATCGCGGATCAGCTAAAGGCAGAGCTGCGCGATGCCAAGGCCGCAGCACCGCCCACGCCGAAAGCGGCGCCGGCAGCAACCGCCACCACTGACAGCCCAGCCGTGCCGGAAGAGCAGGCACCGCAATCATTGGCCGAAGTCGACCCGGAGCAGGCAGCCAAGCGCCAGAAACGACTCAAAATCCTGAAAACCGCCTACAACATGGCGCACAAGCAGTACAAGGAAGCCCACGCCGCCTACGAGCGGGCCGAGCGTAACGAGACTGCCAGCGCCGACGAACTCCAGGCCATGCAGGTGAAGATCGACAAGCTCAAAGCCAAGGCGGACAACGCCCGCGATGCACTGGATGCCCTGGTCGAAGAAGCCAAGGCCGACATTCGCGCCCACACCGGCAAGGATTTGAAAACCCTGAAGCTGGAAGCCGCCCGCGCAGAAAGTGCCCTGGCCGACAAGCAACAGGAGCTGGAACAACAACGCAGCAGCGCTTCGGAAGACACCCTGGAAGCCCTTAGCTCGGAACTCCAGGCCCTGGAAAGCGAAACCCAGATTGCCCGCAAGGCGCTCAAGCAGGCGGTAGAAGAACAAGGATTGGCAGAATGAATAGACGCTCGATGCTTGAGGCCAAACGCCTGACGCTGGCCCCATATTTCCGTAGGAGCGTCGCTCGAGACGCGAATCTGCGTCTCGCGTCGAGCGCCCGGCCTCAGGCTGCACACGGAGTGTCCCAATGAGCCTGATTACGTCCACCTCACCCCATGCCACGGTGAAAAACAACACCGGTGCCTTCATGCGCCAGGTGATCTACGCCACCCTGCCCGGCCTTGCCGTCCTCACCTGGCAGTTCGGCTGGGGTTCGGTGATCAATGTGCTGTGGTCGGTCATCGTTGCGCTGGTCAGCGAGGCGCTGTTCCTGAAAGCCCGTGGCCGCAACATCGCCTTCTACCTGAAAGACTACAGCGCAGTGGTCACCGCCGTTCTGCTCGGGCTCGCCCTGCCGCCCACCGCCCCCTGGTGGCTGACCCTGATCGGGGTGAGCTTTGCCATTATCGTGGCCAAGCAACTCTATGGTGGGCTGGGCATGAACCCCTTCAACCCGGCCATGGTCGGCTATGTGCTGCTGCTGATTTCCTTCCCGGTGGCCATGACCCAGTGGCTGGCGCCCGGTGAGCCACTATCGTTTATGCAAAGCTGGCAGCTGTTCACCGGGCAGCTTCCGGTGGATGGCCTTAGCGGCGCCACCCCCCTGGACACCTTCCGCACGGCCCACAGTGCCGGGGCCGCCAGTGAAGGCGAACTGGCCAGCCACAGCATTCTGCATGGCCAGTTTGCCGGGCTTGGCTGGGAATGGGTCAATCTGGCGTTTCTGCTGGGCGGCCTGTACCTGATCAGCCGCAAGATCATCACCTGGCACATCCCCGTCGGCTTTCTCGCCGGCCTGGGTTTGCCCGCCCTGCTGGCCTGGTTGATTGATCCTGTCCGTTTTGCGGATCCGCTGTTCCAGCTGTTTTCCGGCGGCGCCATGCTGGGCGCGTTCTTCATTGCCACCGACCCGGTCAGCGCCGCCACCAGCCGCATGGGCCGCCTTGTTTATGCCTTGCTGATCGGCCTGCTGATCTGGGTAATTCGTACCTTTGGCGGCTACCCGGACGCGGTGGCGTTTTCAGTATTGCTGTTGAACCTGTCTGCGCCCTTCATTGATTACTACACCCAGCCGCGAACCTACGGGCACAAGTCATCCAAGCGAGGTGTCAGCTGATGATGCGTTATGCCATCACCAAGAACGCGGTCATCCTCGGGTTGTTTGCCATCGGCACCGCCGCCACCCTGGCCATTACCAATGAAGCCACGCTGGATCAGGTCCGTTGCAATAAGCAACAAGCACTGATGACATCGCTGAACCAGGTCATGCCCCACGCCCAACACGACAACGATTTGCTCACCGACCGTATTACCGTGAGCGACCCACTACTGGGCCGCAACGAGCATCACCTCTATCGGGCCCGCCTTAATGGCGAGGACAACGGCGCCGTGCTGGAAGCCACCGCGCCGGACGGTTACGGTGGGGCCATTGCCTTGATTGTCGGCGTGGATACTCAAGGGGAGATACAGGGCGTGCGTGTGGTTCCGCCACACAATGAAACCCCGGGCCTGGGCGACAGTATCGAAACCAAAAAATCCGACTGGATTCTGGGTTTCAACGGCCATTCTCTGGGCAACCCTGCCACGTCCGGCTGGGCCGTGAAAAAAGACGGCGGCGACTTCGACAGCTTTACCGGTGCCACCATTACCCCCCGCGCCGTTGTCGGTGCGGTGCACCGCGCCCTGCAGTATTTCGACGCCAACCAGAATAATCTCTTCAGTGCCCCTGCGGACACCACCCCGGTGGAGACCTGTGATGAGTGACATTAATTATAAAAAAATCGGGTGCCAGCTCACGGTAGGATTTACGCATTCAGCGTCAAGCTGGGCTTGTAGAGCAAGGCATTTTGGCGCAGGCATAGCGGGCCTATTCCAAGCCGAAATAACACCGCTCTGCGAGCCCAGCTTGGCGCCCTCCGGGTCACTCCCAAAGCGCCCCACTGCTTCGTTGTTTCCTTTCGTCATAAGCCCACTATGCCATCAAGAAAACGCCTTACATTGGACCGCTTTGGGAGTGACTGAATGAGTAAATCCTACCGTGAGCTGGCACTGGACGGCTTGTGGAATAACAACCCGGCCACCGTACAGATTCTTGGCCTGTGCCCCTTGCTCGCGGTCACCGGTTCCGTGGTCAACGCCATGGGACTGGGCCTGGCGACCCTGGTAGTGCTGATGGGCTCCAACGCCTGTGTCTCGCTGATTCGTCATTACGTCACTGATGCGGTGCGTCTGCCCGCCTTCGTGATGATTATCGCCGCCATGGTGACGGTGATCGAAATGCTGATGCAGGCCTACACGTTCGAACTGTACGAAATCCTCGGCATCTTCATTCCGCTGATCGTGACCAACTGCGCCGTGCTCGGCCGCGCCGACGCGTTCGCCAGCAAGAATGCCGTGCTGCCCTCCATGGTGGACGGCTTTATGATGGGCCTGGGTTTCCTGGTAATCCTGCTGATTCTCGGCGGCATGCGTGAACTGGTGGGCCAGGGCACCCTGTTCACCAACATGCAGCTGCTGTTCGGGCCCATGGCGGCCAACTGGGAACTCACTGTCATCGACAACTACGGCGGCTTCCTGCTGGCCATACTGCCCCCCGGCGCCTTCCTGGGCCTGGGCTTGATCATCGCCGGCAAGAACGTCATCGACAAACGCCTCAAGGAAGTCCAGAAGCGCAAAGCCAGTGACGAACCCAAGGTCAGCCGTCGGGTGCGCACCACCGGGAAAGTCAGTTAAGCGCACCACTGCACCCGTGTAGGAGCGTCGCCGGCGGCGCGATAACAGCAGTCGCGAGAAGCGAGAAGCGAGTTTCGAAGAACAAAACCTCATAGAGCGGAAATTTCAGGTTTTCGCGACTCGAAACTCGTGCCTCGAAACTACGTTATCCCGCTCCTACGGCAATCGTTTTCGCGGCTCGAGCGCCGCTCCTACAGCACCAACCCTGCCACCAACAACGCCACCGCCACCAACCCATGCGGTAGAAACACGTGGCGCCAGCGCAGGATGCGTAACAGCTCTTTCATGCCGCCGGCGCGGCGGCTGCGTTCCCAGCTATCGGCGCTCTGGAAGGGGACGATTTCGTCCACTTCGCCACGAAAATGCGCTTCGATTTTTTCGATACGCGCATAATGCGCAGACTGAAAGGCCTTCCAGTGGCCTTCAACCAACCAGAACAGCAAGCTTCCCACTACCCCGACCCACAGCAGCGCCGGGCGGTCAAAAAACGCCCCTGACCCCGCCAGAATTCCAGCCAGCGTCACACTCCAGGCCTTGATGGTCAGCGACTTCTGATCAAACGAATCAATCAAGCTGGTGAGGTGGAAATATTCTGCCTGCAACTGCGCATCCAGTTGCGCAGCGGCGGCGGTTTTTGTCCCCACACTCTGTTCCATACGTCCCCCTGTATGCATCGTTGTGACGGTGAATAATCATGAATCGTAGCGGTAAAATAACCCAATGAGAGCACTGACCCGTGCGCCAGGATTGTTCCCGTTCCTGGCACTGCAAACCGCTGCACAGGCGGACAATAGCATAACGCTGCGGTGATTTTTTACCTGCCTTTTACCTTCACACTTTTTTGCAATTGAGCCCCCTTTAACCACGAACTCTCTGTGCCAGACTGGCTCTAACAGGGAAATAACGGAATAAGGAGTCAGCCATGAAAAGCGCAGCAATTGCCACCCTGAGTATTGTGGGTGCCGTGGCCGTCGCAGGTGTGGGTTATGGAGCCTATCAGGCAGTAACCCCGCAAAAGTCAGGCTATGCCAAAGTGGTCAATGTGGACCCCATTGTGAAGACCTGGCAGGAACCGCGTGAGGTGTGTCAGCAGGTTAATGTTGAGCGCAAAAAACCCGTGAAAGACCAACACCGGGTCACCGGTAGTGTGGTCGGTGCGGTAATCGGTGGCGTGGTTGGTCATCAGTTTGGTGGTGGTAGCGGTAAGGACGCCGCAACAGCCGGCGGTGCGATTGCCGGTGGTGTCGCCGGTAACCAGATCCAGAAAGGGATGCAGGAAAAAAACACCTACACCACCACGGAACAGCGTTGTAACACGGTGATGGAAGACAAAAGCCGCACCGAAGGCTATGACGTGACCTACACCTTCAATGACAATGAAGAGACGATTCGCATGGACAAGAAACCCGGCGAACGCCTGCGCATTGAAGAGGGAGAAGTGGTTACCCAGTAACCAGAAGCAAGTTTCGAGGAGCGAGGAGCGAGGAGCGAAAGGCCAAACCGGTTGGCTCTTCGAAACTCGCTCCTCGTCACTCGCTTGAGTTCTTTCTACCGTCGCGCACGCAGCTCATAGTAAACAACGTTCGCATTGCCCTAGCCCGACAGCACAGACACGAACGTCTGAATAATCGTGGCATTGGCAATATCCACGATAAAGCCCCCCACCACCGGCACGATAATGAACGCCAATGGCGACGGCCCATGGTGCTGCGTTACCGCCTGGATGTTCGCGACCGCGGTTGGGGTCGCGCCCATGGCAAAGCCGCAATGGCCCGCACACAGCACCGCCGAATCATAGTTGCGCCCCATCAAACGGAAAGTCACAAAGGTAATAAACGTCAGCGCCAACAGCACCTGACCAACCAGCATGGCCAGCATGGGCAACGCCAGGTCCACCAACTGCAGTAGCTGCAGGCTCATGAGCGTAATCGCCAGAAAGATCCCCAGCGCCGTATTCCCCACCACATCGATGGTGGCGTCGTTAACGCGCCACAAGCGGCGTGCAGTGTTGCCCAGCAGAATACACACGAACAACACCCATACGAAGGTCGGCAGGCGGAACACGGAAGCAAACTCCTCGGCCGCCACCTTGCCCACCACAACCCCCACCGACAACAACATCAAAATACGGATCACGCTGCCCGCCGAAATGGGGTGTGGTTTTTCCGCCGTGTCATAGGCCGCGTCGCCCTCCGCCGCCCCATGGGCCGGGGCAGCAATGCGGTAGCGACGAATCAGGAACATGGCCAACGGGCCGCCCAGCAAGGCCCCGAATACCAGGCCAAACGTGGCCGACGCCGCCGCCAGTTCGGACACACCGGTGAGTCCAAAATCCTTCTCGAATACGCTAGCCCAGGCCGCACCCGTGCCGTGCCCACCGGTCATCGTCACCGAGCCACCGATCAGCCCGTAATAAGGATCCAGGCCCAGCAATTTGGCCATGCCAACACCGGCCAGATCCTGTAACGCCACCAGCACGATCACCAGCACCGCAAACAGCAGCATGGCCCAGCCGCCCTGCTTCAGCAGGCGAAAATCCGCAGCCAGCCCCACCGCCCCGAAGAAAAACAGCATGGAGGGCACCTTCATGCTTTCATCGAACGTCAGGGAAACACCACCAATTTGCAGCGCTGTCACGATAATGGTGGCCAGCAAGCCGCCCACCACGGGTTCCGGCATATTCAGCCGGGAAAGGATGGAAATCCGGTGCACCAGCCACTGACCTGTGCCCAGTACCAACAGGGCAATCATCAGGGTTTCCATGGCGGAAAACTGCATCTAACTCTCCTTCTTTGGCCCCTCTATGAGAGCCTGACATGCCATCGCATTAAGGGAGCATCCCCTCACACCCGGCGCTTCATCCGCTATACTGCCTCGCGAACACAGGAAGATGCTATGAATCGCGAAAAACGTACCGAAATTTTTTCCCGTCTGCGCGCCCAGAACCCGCACCCGACCACTGAACTGGAATACCAGTCGGACTTTGAACTGCTGGTTGCCGTGGTGCTCTCGGCCCAGGCCACCGATGTGGGGGTGAATAAAGCCACCGCACGCCTGTATCCGGTCGCCAATACGCCAGAGGCTATCTTTGCGCTGGGCGTCGACGGGCTTAAAGAGTACATCAAGACCATCGGCCTGTTTAACTCCAAGGCCGAAAACATCATCCAGTTATGCCGTATTTTGATCGAACAGCACGACAGCCAGGTCCCGCGCACCCGTGAGGAGCTGGAAGCACTACCCGGCGTGGGTCGAAAAACCGCCAATGTGGTACTGAATACCGCCTATGGCTACCCCACCATGGCGGTGGACACCCACATCTTTCGGGTATCCAACCGCACCCGTATTGCCCCGGGCAAAAACGTGCTGGAGGTCGAAAAACGGCTGGTACGACTGGTGCCGGAGGAATTTCTGCGCGATGCTCATCACTGGTTGATTCTGCATGGCCGCTATGTCTGCATCGCCCGCAAGCCCAAATGCGGTGATTGCCTGATCGCGGATCTGTGCGAATTCCCCCCCAGCCAGCGCCCAGCCTAGCCGACGCTGTCGCAAGCTCGGGGGCAGCCCTTAACCCGTACTCGCGAAGGGAATCGTTATGAAAACTGCTACCCGACTTGGCCTGTGTTTGCTGACTGCCCTGCCCCTGAGTCTTGCCTCGCTGGCAACCCAGGCCAATGAACTCACCCCCGGGCTCTGGGAGATCACCGCCAAACTGAATTCACCTGCAGTGCCGGACGCCATGCGTAATCAGGTCCGCAAGGAATGCCTCACCCAGGCCCAGGCCGCGAACCCGGAAGTCGCCATGCGCGATAGCTGGAAACAGGGAGGCTGCGGGGCTGGCGAAGTGAACCGTAGCGGCGATACCTTGCACTGGAGCACCAACTGCACGATGCCCGGAAGCAACAATCCCACCAAAATTCGCGGCGAGATGGTGCTGCACAATCCCAAGCACTACAGCACCAGTATCACGGTCACCGGTAACAAACAGTCCATGACCACCCACAGCGAAGCCAAATGGCTCGGTGCCTGCGATAAGTAAGGGCTCATCGCGGTATTGAGGGGACAGGGCCTGATGCCGAATGCCTGGCGCCCGGCCAAACAAAAACGGCCGGGCAACTCGAGCGGCTTTTGGCCTCAGGCATTCGGCATCAGGCCTCAGGCGTAGCAGTGAGCTCACCGCTGAAGACTTTCTCGAAGAACGCCAGCACACGTTGCCAGCTGTCCTCTGAGGCGCCCGCATCGAATTTCGACCGTAGTGGCGGCAACGGGCCAAGCTTTTTGAACGTGAAGGTCTGGTGGTCATTCATGAAGGAATGGCCCACATCGTCATAACTGCGGATATCGTGGGGCACCCCGAGCGTTTCCAGATGGCTGGCCAAACGCTCACCATGATCGCCGTAGAGCATATCCTGCTTGCCCCAGCCTCCTACCGCAGGGCAAATGCCGCGCAAGGTCTCGGCCTTTTTGGGGATCCCGCCATAAAACGGTGCCACCACCTGCACCGGGGCCTGGCTGGCATACAACACCGCGAATCGC
>NZ_LWFX01000892.1:0-8857 GCF_001635175.1 Alcanivorax sp. HI0083
GGTGAGATTAACACCGTGCAGGGTAACCGGAACTGGGCACTGGCTCGGGAAAACAAGTTCGAGAATGAGTTGCTGCCGGGCCTGGAAGAACTGAGCCCGCTGGTTAACCGCACCGGTTCGGATTCTTCCAGCATGGATAACATGCTGGAAATTCTGCTGGCCGGGGGCATGGACCTGTTCCGTGCCGTGCGCATGATGATTCCGCCTGCCTGGCAGAACGTGGAAACCATGGATGCGGATCTGCGTGCCTTCTACGAATATAACTCCATGCACATGGAGCCCTGGGATGGCCCTGCCGGCCTGGTAATGACGGACGGCCGTTACGCTGTCTGTATGCTCGACCGCAACGGTCTGCGCCCGGCCCGCTGGGTGGTTACCAAGAATGGCTTTATTACCCTGGCCTCGGAAATCGGCGTTTACAGCTACAAGCCGGAAGACGTGGTGGCCAAGGGCCGTGTTGGGCCAGGCCAGATTCTGGCTATCGACACCGAAACCGGCGAGGTGCTGCACACCAAGGACATCGATAACCGTCTGAAAGTGCGTCACCCCTACCGTGACTGGCTGAAAAGCAACGCGCTGCGCATCGAAGCGGACTACGACCACGAAGTGGGGCGTACCGATGAGGTGGACCCGCAGGATCTGCTCAGCTACCAGAAATTCTTCCAGATCAGCTTTGAAGAGCGTGATCAGGTGCTGCGCCCGTTGGCAGAATCCGGCCAGGAAGCCACCGGCTCCATGGGCGATGATACGCCTATGGCGGTACTCTCCCGTCGCGAGCGTTCCCTGTTCGACTACTTCCGCCAGCAGTTTGCCCAGGTCACCAACCCGCCCATCGATCCGCTGCGCGAAGCCATCGTAATGAGCCTGGAAACCTGTGTGGGCGCCGAGCGTAATGTGTTCGAAGAGACTGCGGACCATGCCGACCGGGCGATTCTTTCTACCCCGGTGCTGTCGCACTCCAAGTTCACCAACCTGATCAACATCGAGCGTCCGGGTTATCAGACGGCCAAGCTGAGCCTGCACTATGACGCCGAGATCGGCCTCAAGCAGGCGGTGCTGGATCTGTGTCAGCAAGCGGAAACGGCGGTACGCGATGGCAATGTGATTTTGGTGCTGAGTGACCATGGCATTGCCCAGGACAAGCTCACCATCCATGCCTTGATGGCTACGGGGGCGGTGCATCATTACCTGACCGAACAAGGTCTGCGCTCCGACGCCAACATCATCGTGGAAACCGCCACGGTGCGTGATTCCCATCACTTTGCTGTGCTGTTCGGTTTCGGTGCCACCGCAGTGTATCCGTATCTGGCCTATGACGTGATCGCTGACATGGTGCGTTCCGGCGAATTGCTGGGCGATGCGGTGGAGCTGCAAAAGAACTTCCGTAAAGGCATCAACAAGGGCCTGATGAAGATTCTCTCCAAGATGGGGATCTCCACCATTACCTCCTACCGGGGTGCCCAGCTGTTTGAAGCCATCGGCATCAACAGCGAAGTGGTAGAGTTGTGTTTCCGAGGTGTTCCCAGCCGGATTCAAGGTGCGGGCTTCGAGGATTTCCAGGAAGACCAGCAAAACCTGGCCAAGGATGCCTGGAAGCAACGCAAGCCCATCGATGCGGGCGGCATCCTCAAGTATATCCACGGCAAGGAATATCACGCCTTCAATCCGGACGTGATCTACGCCCTGCACCGCGCCACCCAGGACAGCGACTACGACGCGTACAAAGAGTACGCCGAGCTGGTTAACAAGCGTCCGGTGGCGACCCTGCGTGATCTGTTTGCCCTGCGCGATGACGTGGACGCCATCGACGTGGATCAAGTGGAGCCGCTGGAAAATATCCTGCTGCGCTTCGATTCCGCTGGTATGTCTCTGGGGGCGTTGAGCCCGGAAGCCCACGAAGCCATTGCCACGGCAATGAACCGTCTGGGTGGCCGTTCCAATTCAGGCGAGGGCGGGGAAGACCCGGCCCGTTATGGCACCGAGCGTGTGTCCAAGATCAAGCAGATCGCCTCTGGCCGTTTCGGTGTGACCCCGCATTATCTGGTCAACGCCGAAGTGCTGCAGATCAAGGTGGCTCAGGGCGCCAAGCCCGGTGAAGGTGGCCAGCTGCCCGGTGGCAAGGTGAATGCGCTGATTGCGCGCCTGCGCCATTCCGTGCCCGGTGTTACTCTGATTTCACCGCCGCCGCACCATGACATCTACTCCATTGAGGATCTGTCCCAGCTGATCTTTGATCTCAAGCAGGTCAACCCGGATGCGCAGGTGTCTGTGAAGCTGGTGTCCGAACCCGGTGTCGGTACGGTGGCGTCCGGTGTCGCGAAAGCCTACGCGGATCTGATCACTATTTCCGGTTACGACGGTGGCACCGCGGCGAGCCCGCTGACCTCCATCCGCTACGCCGGTTCCCCCTGGGAGCTGGGCCTGGCGGAAGCGCATCAGGCGCTGCGGGGTAACGACCTGCGCGACAAGATTCGCCTGCAGACAGACGGCGGTCTGAAGACCGGCCTGGACGTGATCAAGGCGGCGATTCTGGGGGCCGAGTCCTTCGGTTTCGGTACCGTGCCGATGATCGTGCTGGGCTGTAAGTACCTGCGGATCTGTCACCTGAACAACTGCGCTACCGGTGTGGCTACCCAGCGTGAAGATCTGCGCAAGGAGCACTTCATTGGTGCGCCGGAACTGCTGATCAACTACTTCACCTTTGTGGCTCAGGAAGTGCGTGAATTGCTGGCGCTGCTGGGTGTGAAGAGCATCCCCGAGCTGATCGGCCGTACCGACCTGCTGAAAGTGCTGGAAGGCGAAACCGCGCGCCAGGGCAAGCTGGACCTGACCCCGATTCTGCGCAATGACCTGGTGCCGGCAGACAAGCCCACCCATTGTCAGGTGACCCGCAACGAGCCGTTCGACAAGGCTGTGCTGAGCCAGAAGATGGTGGCTGACATGGGCACCGCCATCGAGAGTAAATCTGGTGGCTCGTTCCATTACGAGATCACCAACTGTGATCGCTCCGTGGGCGCCCGTGTGTCCGGTGAGATTGCCAAGCAGCACGGCAATCTGGGCATGGAGACCGCGCCGATCAAGGTTCGCTTTACCGGTACCGCCGGGCAGAGCTTCGGTGTGTTCAACGCCGGCGGCCTGCATATGTATATTGAAGGCGACGCCAACGACTACGTGGGCAAAGGCATGGCCGGCGGCAAGCTGGTGATTCGTCCGCCCAATGGCAGCCCGTTCAAGAGCCAGGAAACCGCCATCATCGGCAATACCTGCCTCTACGGTGCCACCGGCGGCAAGCTGTACGCTGCCGGCACCGCGGGCGAGCGTTTCGGGGTGCGTAACTCCGGGGCACACGCCATCGTGGAAGGCGCTGGCGATCACTGCTGCGAATACATGACCGGTGGCTCCATCACCGTGCTGGGCCGCACTGGCCACAACTTTGGTGCGGGCATGACCGGCGGTTTCGCCTTCGTTCTGGACGAAGACAATGATTTCTTCGACCGCATCAACCCGGAGCTGATCGAATTGCATCGCATCAGTTCCGAAGCCACCGAGTCTCACCGCAGTCACCTGCGCGGCGTAATCGCAGATTACGTGGAAGAGACTGGTAGCGAATGGGGCCAGTACATTCTGGACAACTTTGATGCCATGAGCCGCAAGTTCTGGCTGGTTAAGCCCAAGGCCGCAAGCCTGGAAAACCTGCTGCAGAGCACGCGCGCCAATCCGGCATAACGGGGGATACCATGGCTGAACGTTTGAGCAATAATTTCCAGTTTCTCGACGTGCCCCGGCACGATCCGAAGAAAAAGGACATTGAAGACCGCAAACACAAGTACGAAGAAATTTACTACCCGTTTGAAACCCGGGAAGTAGAGCATCAGGCACACCGCTGCCTGCATTGCGGTAACCCGTACTGTGAATGGAAGTGTCCGGTCCATAACTACATTCCCAACTGGTTGAAGCTGATCAGCGAAGGCAACCTGTTGGAAGCGGTGGAGCTGAGTCACCAGACCAACTCCCTGCCGGAAGTCTGTGGCCGGGTATGTCCTCAGGATCGTCTGTGTGAAGGGGCTTGTACCCTGAACGACGGTTTTGGTGCAGTGACCATTGGTGCCACCGAGAAGTACATCACCGATACGGCGCTGGCCATGGGCTGGCGCCCAGACATGTCCAAGGTGGTGTGGACCGACAAGAAAGTGGCGGTGATCGGTGCAGGCCCTGCCGGCATTGGCTGTGCTGATGTGCTGGTACGTAGCGGTGTGAAGCCGGTAGTGTTCGACCGCTATGAAGAAATTGGCGGCCTGCTCACCTTCGGCATTCCCGAGTTCAAGCTGGAAAAACCGGTCATGGCCAAGCGCCGTGAAGTGTTTGAAGGCATGGGTGTGGAATTCCGCCTGGGCGTAGAAGTGGGCAAGGATATCACCATCGATGAGCTGCTCGACGAATACGATGCGGTCTTCATGGGTATGGGTACTTATACCTACATGAAAGGCGGCTTCCCGGGTGAAGAGCTGGACGGCGTGTTTGAAGCGCTGCCGTTCCTGATTTCCAATGCCAACCGTAACCTGGGCTTTGAAAAAGACGAAGCCGACTTCATCAATATGCAGGGCAAGCGTGTGGTGGTGCTGGGTGGTGGTGATACCGCCATGGACTGCAACCGCACCTCTATCCGCCAGCAGGCGGAAAGTGTCAGCTGTGCCTACCGTCGTGATGAAGAAAACATGCCGGGTTCGCGCAAGGAAGTGGCCAATGCCAAGGAAGAGGGCGTGCAATTCCTGTTCAATCGTCAGCCCATTGAAGTGGTGGGTGAAGATGGCAAGGTTGTTGGCGTCAAGGTAGTGGAAACCCGGCTGGGTGAGGCGGATAACAATGGTCGCCGCCGCCCTGAGCCGATCCCGGGCAGTGAAGAAATTCTGCCGGCGGATGCGGTGATCGTGGCGTTCGGCTTCCGCCCCAGCCCGGCGGACTGGTTTGATGCGAAGAGCATCAACACCGATGATTCCGGCCGCGTTATGGCGATCGAGGAGCAGGCATTCCCGTTCCAGACCAGCAATGAGAAGATCTTTGCCGGTGGTGACATGGTGCGTGGTTCCGACTTGGTGGTGACGGCCATCTGGGAAGGCCGTGAAGCGGCCAAAGGGATCCTTGATTACCTGGATGTTTAATCACGCCTAAGGCTGGACGCCTGACGTCAGACGCTTTAAAACAGTAGTGCCAGAAATGTTGCGGCTCCGCAGAGACTCTTTGCGGAGCCGCAATGCTATCAGAAGCGGGTTGAGCGTCCGGCCTCAGGCATAGGGCGTCCCGCCAGGATTTAGGACTGACAATGACTTTCGCTCCCCTGCAAAACGATCGCTTCCTCCGTGCCTTGAACCGTGAGTCGGTAGACCGCACCCCCATCTGGATGATGCGCCAGGCGGGTCGCTATCTGCCGGAATACCGGGCTGCCCGTGAACATGCCGGGTCCTTCATGGATCTGTGCAGGAATGCGGATCTGGCCTGTGAAGTGACGCTGCAGCCGCTGGAGCGTTACCCGCTGGACGCGGCGATCCTGTTCTCCGACATCCTGACCATCCCCGATGCCATGGGGCTGGGTTTGTACTTCGAAACCGGGGAAGGGCCGAAATTCAGGAAGGTGGTGCGCACTGAGGCGGATGTGGCCGCCTTGCCGATTCCCGATGCGGAAACCGATCTGGGTTACGTGATGAAGGCGGTGAGCACCATTCGTGGAGCCCTGAACGGCCGCGTTCCTCTGATCGGCTTTTCCGGTAGCCCCTGGACGCTGGCCACCTACATGGTGGAAGGCGGCTCCAGCAAGGATTTCCGCCATCTCAAGGCCATGGTCTACAGTCAGCCTGACGTGGCCCATGCCCTGCTGAACAAGCTGGCCCAGTCAGTGACGTCTTACCTGAACGCGCAAATTCGTCATGGCGCCCAGGTTGTACAGATTTTTGATACCTGGGGCGGAGCGCTGTCGGCAGAAGCCTATAAAGAATTCTCCCTGCGTTACATGCAGCAGATTGTGGACGGCCTGATCCGTGACAACGAGGGCCGGAAGGTGCCCGTTATCCTGTTTACCAAGAACGGCGGCTTGTGGCTCGAATCCATGGCGGCCACCGGCTGTGATGCACTGGGGCTGGACTGGACTATCAATATTGGAGACGCGCGTCGGCGCGTGGGGGACAAGGTCGCCCTGCAGGGCAACATGGATCCGGCCGTGCTTTACGCGTCGCCTGAGGCGATCCGGGCTGAAGTAAAACGTATCCTCGATGATTTTGGTGATCATCCCGGGCATATTTTTAATCTGGGGCATGGTATTACACCGCAGGTGGATCCGGAGCACGCCAGGGTCTTTATTGAGGCGGTGGTGGAGTTGAGCCAGAAATAGAAACGCTGGATGCCAGACGCATGACGGCGGACGCTAAAAACAAAAATAGCGCGTCGCCATGCTGGTGCTGCTTCGGGGTTGCTTGGTCTTGCTAGACAGGTTTGTAAGGGAAGCAAAGGGGGGAAGGGATGCGTATTGTTATTGCGGCTATGTTACTGGTGCTGGGGGCGCCGGTCATGGCCATGTCACTGGCCCTGGCCAAGGTGGAACGGGCCGGGCAGGGAGAAACCGAGCAGCAAGTCTGTGGTCGTGCCCTACAGTTGATGACTGAAGAGCTTCACGTCAGCCTGCTCAGTGTGATCGCGGCCACCGATGAATATCGGCAGCGCCAGCAGGCCTACAAGAAACAGGACAGGCCGGAATCATTGCTCCGGGACGCTTACCTGAGCCAGCTGCAAAGCGAGACGCCGTCCCTGCAGGGGCAACGCTGGACGGGCAGTCGCTGCTCCCTGCGCGCCCGCTACGAAGGGGACATCGATGCCCTTGCCCGGCGTGTCGCCATTCCTGAAACCCCGGCATCACCCAGTGAACCCAGGGATGCGCCGCCGCCTGGGATTGACCCGAAAACCTGGGAGTTATTCAGCAGCAGCCGGGATCGTTCCGAACTGGCCCAGACCTTCAGCACGGTCAATGCCTTGCGCATGCATATGACGGAATACTATCTGTCCGGTGGCACCTGGCCAGACAGCCTGACGGATATGGGGGTGGCCCAGGAGCAGGTGACCGGCAAACGCATAAAGCGGGCGTATCTACTGGATGGTGGCATGTTGAAACTGGAGCTGGCGGGCCGTCTGGATGGCCATCAGCTAACCACCTGGCCGGTGGAAGGGGGCATGCAGCGTATTGAGTGGGAGTGCTCTACCACGGTGAACCTGGGGCCGCAGGGGTTTTGTACCTACGCTGAGTGAGCTACGAGCTACGAGCTACGAGCTACGAGCTACGAGCTACGAGCTACGAGCTACGAGCTACGAGCTACGAGCTACGAGCTACGAGCTACGAGCTACGAGCTACGAGCTACGAAAATGGAGAGGGGTGGCCGGAAAAGTTCCCTGGATTTTCCTTTCCAACTTTTCACTTTGAACTTTCAACTGATCTTTCGCGGGCAAGACGATCACAGTGTGGTACCATCCCAGCCCGCGTTGCCGCTTGAAGCTTGTCGCTCGCCGCTTTTAACTGCCGATCTTTCTCAGCTGATAGACGTTGTGGGTAATGGCAACCACTTCGCCATTGGCATCCTTGATTTCCACATCCCATTCGAAATCACATTTTCCTGTTTCTTCGGTGGTGCTCTCGATGCGGGAGATTTCCTCTTCGCTGAGGGTGACTTCCACGGTGACGTCGGTGGTGGCCGGGCGGCGGAAGCGAATCGACATATCCTTGACGATGGGATAGAAGCGTTTGGTGTCGAATGAAGTCAGGTAGATGGTGCCACCAGGCAGCTCGGCAATGGTGTAGAGCGCACCAGCGTACATGATGCCAACGTGGTTAAGATTGGGCTTGAGTGGCATCAGCATCTTGCAGTAGCCGCGCTCCACTTCCAGTGTCTGCACTTCGCAGCGTTCCACAAACGGAAAGGTCTTGTCGCTGGCTGTTTTGATAATGGTTTTCTGTTCTTCGCTCAGGGCCATGCTGTTATCTCCTCAGTTGCCGGTGATGCTAGCAAAGCCGCTGAGGATGCCCACAAACCGTTTTGTTCAGCACGTTGATGAAAATGGTCAGGGGTAAGGCAAAATCAGTTTTGCAGGAGCGCGTCCGTCTTGGCAGCGCAGATAAAATCGTTGCGGTGCAGCCCCTGAATCTTGTGGGTCCACCAGGTGACGGTGACCTTGCCGTATTCGGTAAGAATGGCGGGGTGGTGGCCTTCCTGTTCCGCCAGATCGCCGACCCGATGGGTGAAATCCAGTGCCTGGACGAAGTTCTTGAAGCTGAAGTGCCGTTGCAGTTTCTCGACGCCGTCTTCTTCCACCAGCATCCAGTCGGGTACTTGCGGATGGAGTTCTTTGCGGTCCTGGTCACTGACCAGGGGAGAATCGGCGCGGCAGGCCTCGCATTGTTGTGTGTTGAGGGTGCTCATGGCAATCAATCCAATCTGGCTAGTGGATGACAGACTCGCTTGTTCTGATTGTCAGTGATCCACCAGCCATTATCAATTCAGCCCTGTGCGGGTTCGCACAAACGCACCGGGTCACCGTTGGTGCCGCCGGGGGCCATCTTTTTCAGAATGCGCCGCAGCTTTTCCATGTCGGTGTCGTCACGCACCCGGCCGGGAATTTCCATCCCGTCGGCCAGATTAAGCAGCACGGCCTTCATTTTTTCCGGCATCAACACCGGCTGGCGATGTTGCAGTACGTAGATCAGGTCGCCACGCTTGAACAGCATAAAGCCGTAGTAGTAGGTGCCGCTTTCCACCTCATCATCCTTCACCTTGGCCGCATCGACATTGATGCCGATGATGGCGAACAGCGCCTTCGGGTC
>NZ_LWFX01000893.1:0-7709 GCF_001635175.1 Alcanivorax sp. HI0083
CAGGGCGGTACGCACCATGCGGACCCGCTCCGCGTCGAGGGCGCGGGCGGCATCCGGATGGCGCTCAGCGATCCAGTCACTACAGGCTTTCTCGGCCTTGCGGATCACTTCATCCACGGGCCACAGCGTGTTATCCAGATCGAAGGTAATCAGCTTGAGTGTGCTCATGGACGGTAGTTTATCGTAAAACCGTTAATGGCAGCACACCGCTTTATTCGCGTCGGGCATTGGGCATTGGGCGTCCTGCGTCAGGCGCCAAGGATTACTCGTCTTCGTCCTTGCGGCGCTGGGCCCTTGGGTGGGCGCCATCGTAGACCTGGGCCAGATGCTGGAAGTCCAGATGGGTGTAGACCTGGGTAGTGGCCAGATCGGCGTGGCCGAGCAGTTCCTGCACCGCACGCAGGTCGCCGGAGGATTCCAGCAGGTGGGTAGCGAAGGAGTGGCGTAATTTGTGCGGGTGCAGATGGTCGTCGAGACCGCGCTCCAGGGCGTGCCGCTTGAGCCGTTGCTGCACGCTGGAAGGCGACAGGCGACGGCCGTTCTTGCTAATAAACAGGGCGCTCTGCTCGCTGCTTTTGATCAGCAGGGGGCGGACTTTCAGCCAGCGGCGTACGGCGGTGAGGGCGGGTTTGCCCACCGGTAACTGGCGGGTCTTGTTGCCTTTACCGGTGACCAGTAGCTGGCCGTCGCGCAGGTCGATGCTGTCCAGATTCAGGCTTAGCAGCTCTGCCAGCCGCAGGCCGCAGGCGTAGAGCAGCTCCATCATGGCCTGATCGCGCAGGGCCAGCGGTTCGCTGCTGTGGGTGCCGGCATCCAGCAGGTGGCTGACCTGATCCGCGTCCAGCGCCTTGGGCAGGCGTTTGCCGCTTTTCGGGGCGCGGATATCCATGGCCGGGTTATCACGGGCCAGCCCTTCGCGCATCAGGTAGCGGAAAAACGTGCGCAGTGTGGAGAGCATGCGCTGGATGGTCTTGCCGCTTTTGCCCTTGCGGTGCAGTGAGGCGGCCAGACTGCGAATGTCGTGCACGGTGAGGGCATCCCAGGGCTGGGTGCCCAGCACTTTTCGGGCTTCGATCAGGTCCCGCTGATAGCTGCTCACGGTGTGCGGGGAAAGGCGGCGCTCGCTGGCCAGATGGGTCAGGAAAGCGTTGATAGTGGACGGTTGGCAGTTGGCGGCTTGGGAGAGGTTTTTGCTTTCGCTGTCCACTGTCAGCTGTCCACTGTCAGCTTGGTCTTGTTTTGGTGGGGATATTGACGCACTACCTCATGCAGGCGGCGGCTCAGCACCTGGCCAATATGGGTAATGAACAGGGTGCCCAGGGAGCTGCGGAAGTGCATGGCGCTTTTGCTGCCGATGGCCAGCAGGCCCAGGCGACCCTGGTATTCCAGCGGCACCATGGCGGCGGAGCGAATGTCGGTGGCGTTGTCCTGGAACAGCGCTTCCATTTCTTCCGTGCGCATGGCGCCGCACACCGCCTTGCCGCTGCGCAGCAGGTGATTCAGGGCGCTGGGCAGGGCGTCGCTGTCCACGCAACGGATCTGGTTGCGCAGGTCGCCAAGAATAGGCACTTCCCGGTCGTACAGCATCAGCGCCACCTGGTCGCAGTGGAAGTCTGTGCTCAGGCTGGTGAGGAGATTGCGGAACAGTTTTTCGGCGCCGCGGGCTTCCAGCAGCGACAGGGTCAGGCGGCGGGTCTTGTCGAACAGGTGATCATTTTCCCGGGCCACATCCAGCAGGCCGTTGAGCCGGTCGCGCAGCTCGGTGTTGCGCTCGCGCAGAATCGACGCTTGGCGCTCCAGCAGCGATACCGCCTCGCCTTTGGAATCGGGCAGACGTAACAGTTCCAGCAGTTCCGGGCGATGCTGAAAGAAATCGGCATGTTCACGCAGGTAGGCGGCGACCTGGTCGGCGCTGGCTGGAGTCTGATCCGTCATCAATCCTGTCCTTTGTCATCATTCGGGTCAGTCGGCACTGACATCGCCGATGTTCGTAATCGCCTGCTAAAGAGTGATTTCAATAGCGCCATCATAGACATGGCTGGCGGGGCCTGTCATCTGGATGCCGCCCTGGCCATCGTAGCAGACTTGCAGCGTACCGCCCGGCAGGTGCACGGTGACGGCGGCATCCAGCCAGCCCCGACGTTGGCCAATGACCACAGCGGCGCAGGCGCCGGATCCGCAGGCCAGGGTTTCGCCGGCACCCCGTTCGTAGACGCGCAGGCGGATTTCGTTGCGGCTGACGATCTGCATAAAGCCCACGTTCACCCGCTCGGGGAATTGCTCATGGCTTTCCAGCAGCGGGCCGGCGCTCTCCACTGGCGCGGTATCCACGTTTTCTACCAATAAGGTGCAGTGGGGGTTGCCCAGGCCCACGGCGCCCACTTCCCAGGCCTGTGTGCCGGACACCAGGAAGTAGCTGTCCGCTTCACTTTTGGCGGTCATGGGAATGGCGTCCAGCGCCCAGCGAGGTGCGCCCATGTCTACGGTGACCTGCTCATCATCGGTGACGGTGAGGGTCATCTGGCCGGCGGCGGTTTCCACCTGTATTTCACGCTTGTCCGTGAGCCCCTGTTCGCGCACAAACCGGGCAAAGCAGCGGGCCCCGTTGCCGCACTGGCTCACTTCGGAGGCGTCGGCATTGAGGATGCGGTAGCGGAAATCGGCGTCAGCGGAACGGGCGGGCTGTACGATCAACATCTGATCGAAGCCCACGCCAAAGTGGCGGTCGCCCAGGCGCCGGATTTCATCCGCCGGCATCGGCAGGCCGGTTTCCGGCAAGGTCTGGCGAATGCCGTCGATCACCATGAAATCGTTGCCCAGGCCGTGCATTTTTGTAAAGCGCAGGTTCATGCGGAATATCCGGTGCGACTAAAAGGCCATTGTACTGCCTGGAAACCATAGCGTCAGTCTCGTGTAGGCAAAAGATTACAGGCATACAGGGAAAATGCTTGCCTGCCACTTCCCCAGGGCTGCTCTACAATCCAGCTCGCAAGAGGGTCTGTTTCTATTCTATGGAGAGAATTATGCGAATCTGGGTGAGTCGACTGCTGATCATGTCAGTGGTGGCCATGGTGGCTGCCTGTGGTGGTGGCGGTGGTAGTGATGGGGCCGGGAATAGTTTGGGTGGCGGTGGCGGGGCATATGATCCCGCTCCGGGGAACGTGGCAAAGCTGGCGTTTGTGGACGCCAATAACCAGCCTCTGGCGAATGCCGAAATCAAGCTGGTTTCGGAAGCCGAGGCCAAGAAAGCCAAGATGGCCAAGAGCGCCGGATCGGCGGGGCTGACATTTCCTTCAGCATCCACGTTTCCTGATTTCAGCGCAGTGGCTGGACTGTTTCTGGATGAAAAGGGTGAGCTGGATATCAGTGAAATTGTGCCGGGGATTTACTTTGTCCAGCTGACACACAATAGCGTTCAGGTTTATCACATTGTTCAGATCGCGGCGGGTAATGCTGTCGTGCTGTTTTCCATCACCATGCCGATCAGTTGTGATTTGTCCAGCTGCACGGAGGTAGATTCAATCGTCGGTTCGTTGTCAGGCATGGTTTATGACGATAAGGGGCCCATTGAGGGGGCACAGGTATCGCTTGGGGCTGGTACTGCTACCAATGGGGCCTATGCGGTTACCACGACCAACGCTGAAGGTGAGTACTCTCTGAGTTTTAATGTGAGCAAGGATCTGGCTGAAACCCTGGCCACGTCGACCCTCCGGGCAGTCGCGCCGGGGTATCAAACCTCTTCCCAGGCTATCGAGGTCAATAGCGGCAGCCTGGCAGGCGTGAACATCAAGCTGGAGAAAGCGGAGCAGGATCAGGGGAGCGTGCTCTGGCGGGAGACATTTGAAGCGGATTCTGCAACTCGTGACCTGTGGCAGAAGGAGGGAGGCCTTGCGGAAACTCGCTGGCAGTACCTCAACGCGGGGCATGGAATCAGCAATAATCTGGTAGGCAGCTATGTGAAGCTTGCCCCCGGAGATCTGTCGGCGGGGGCCTTGCCTCAGGCGCTGCAGGGGCAGGTGTCTTACTGGTATGGGGATGTGACACAAGGCAACTTCATTGGTGAACGAGATCAGGATGGCAGTGTAAATGATGATGGCGGGCTGTCCGTATCTGAGCATCAGGGAGGGCTGGTCTCGCCTTCCATTGATCTCTCTGAAGAATCCGTGCCGCTTGCTTTGAGCTTCAGGGCCTGGTGGGAAATCGAGTCGGTGAATCCGAATGAAAACGGTTTCGACCTGATGATGGTCCAGGTCTCAACTGATGGCGGCAGCAGTTTTGAGAATCTGGCACGGCTCAATCCGTTGGCCGATCCTGAGTCCTCACTGGAGCGGGATGCAATCCCCTATTCCAATGCGGGTTTTAATGCTCCGCCCGTCAATGCACAGCAGGAGCCCATTTCTCTGGATGCTTACGCAGGTGAATCGGACGTTGTGCTGCGTTTTGTCTTCTCTACGGAAGATGAGCTTTATAACGGTTTCCGTGGCTGGGTACTTGACGATGTGGTCATCTCTCGTACGGAAGGTTCTTTCCCGTTGTATGAAGGCGATGGCGAAGACGAGGTGGGTGGCATGGAGCCCATGGCCAAATCAGGCTTGGCTGGCACAGGCAAAAGAGTGTCCAGATAGAGGATCCCCGCCAAGAAGCCAGGAATGTAAACCGCCCCTCGGGGCGGTTTTTTATTGCCATAAGGGCTGGTTGTCCTACACTGCCGCTTTCAGCTCATTCTGGATGTATGTCATGTTGTCCTACCGCCACAGCTACCACGCCGGCAATTTCGCCGATGTCCTCAAGCACATCGTGCAGATGGCAATCATTGAATACCTGAAGAAGAAGGACAAACCCTTCACGGTGCACGACACCCACGCCGGTGCAGGCAGCTATGCCATCGCCAGTGAGCACATGCAGAAGACCGGTGAGTACCAGGAAGGGATTGCCAGGTTGTTTGGCAAGCGCACCGGGGTGGGGGTGATTGACCAGTATGTGTCGCTGGTGGAAAAGCTGAACCCGGTGGGGCGGCTGACGGACTATCCCGGTTCGCCGCTGATCAGCGCCCGCCTGCTGCGTGAGCAGGATGTGCTGCAGTGCACGGAGCTGCACACCACTGACTTTGCCCTGCTCAAGCGTGAGTTCGCTGACGACAAGCGGGTGCAGGTGCTCAAGGAAGATGCCTGGCAGGGGCTCAAGGCATTGCTGCCGCCCCAGCATCGGCGCGGTCTGGTACTGATTGATCCGTCCTACGAGATGGAAGCGGATTACAACGGCGTGCTGCCTGCGGTGCAAATGGCCATGGAGAAATTTGCCACCGCCACCTATGCCATCTGGTACCCGGTGCTGGACCGCAACCGCACGGAAAGCTTTATTCGCCGTTTTGTGAAAGCGGGGATTCCCAATCTGTTGCGGGTGGAATGCTGCGTGCGCCCGGATGCTTCCGGCCGCGGCATGACCGGTACGGGCATGTTGATCATTAACCCGCCTTACACGCTGGCCCAGCACATGGCTCAGGCCATGCCGTTATTGAAAGATGCGCTCTGCGATGCCAATGGTCATACCCTGGTAAAGCAGCTGACCGGTGAAACGCCGGAATGACCGTTGTTCTGCGAGACGCCCGGCGTGGGGATGTGGCGGACTTGTTGCGCCTTATCCGTGATCTGGCGCGCTACGAAAAAGCCGAGGATCAGGTGAAGGCCGATGCACAGCAGCTGGCTGCTACCCTGTTTGGTGAAGGAGCAACGGCCCATGCCATGGTGGCCGAGCAGGATGGCCTGATCGTTGGGCTGGCCATCTACTTCTTCAATTACTCTACCTGGCAAGGCCGCAACGGCCTGTATCTGGAAGACCTGTTCGTGGAGCCGGAACAGCGAGGGGCGGGCATCGGCAAAGCCCTGCTGGCCCGGCTGGCGGCTTTGGCCGTGGAGCGTGATTGCGGGCGTTTCGAGTGGAGCGTACTGGACTGGAATACGCCCGCCATCGATTTCTATGAAGGCCTGGGCGCACGCCCCCAGTCAGAGTGGGTGCGCTACCGTCTGGAAGGCGATGCCCTGAAGGCACTGGCGAATAGCGCCTGACGCGCTGTCTTGTTGGTGCCAGCTGCGCCTGTCGTGTGGCCGTTTTCGGTTGCCGTTTGCCGAGTGAAACTCCGACGACCGGTGATGCCGGTCTGTCGCTGCACTGGTAGACTGCGCCGCTTTCTGTACAGGCGGTAAGTGCTTACTTGCGCTTGCTCACGTATAACCGAACGTTCTGTCGCCCACTGTTGCCGCCATGACTGAATCCCGACACCGCCGTCCCTCCCTGTTTGATGCCTTGCTGCCGATTGTCGTGTTGGTGGGCCTGCTGGCGGCGGCGGTGTACCTGTATGGTGACAGCGCGTCTTCCGGGCCTAACCAGATTGCCCTGTTGTTCTGCGCCGGCCTGGCCTCATTGATCGCGTTCAAGAACGGTCTGACCTGGCGGGAAATCGAAACCGCCATGGTACAGGGAATCTCGGTGGCGCTGGGTGCCATCCTGATTCTGCTGATGGTCGGCGCGCTGATTGGCACCTGGCGGCTGGCGGGCATTGTCCCGTCGCTGATCTATTTTGGCCTGGAGCTGATGAACCCGTCGCTGTTCTACGCGGCGGCCTGCCTGATCTGCGCGATTATTGCCCTGAGTATCGGTTCCAGCTGGACTGTGGCGGCCACCGTGGGCGTGGCGCTCATCGGCGTGGCCAGCGGGCTGGGGCTGTCCCTGCCGGTGGCCGCCGGGGCAGTGGTGTCCGGGGCCTATTTCGGTGACAAGATCTCGCCCCTGTCCGAAACCACCAACCTGGCGCCGGCGGTGGCCGGTTCCGAACTGTTCGAGCACATTCGCCTGATGCTGTGGACCACGGTGCCGTCCATTGTCATCGCTCTGCTGATCTTTCTGGTGATGGGGATGCATACGGACATTCCCGACACCGGTGTGGATCGTATTGCGCCCCTGCTGGCAGGGCTGGAAAGCCAATTCCATGTTTCCCTCATTCACTTGCTGCCGCTGGGGCTGTTGTTGTTTATGGCGCTCAAGCGCATGCCGGCGCTGCCTGCCATTTTCATTGGCGCGCTGGTGGGTGGTGTCTGGGCGTTGCTGTTTCAGCAGGAGGCCATCGCCGTGCAGGCAGGGGTAGCCAACCCGGACTGGACGCTGACCCTGCAGGTGATCTGGCAGACTTTCTTTGCCGGGGTTACAGTGGATGCCGGCGATGCGGCTCTCAATGACCTGCTCTCAGGCGGTGGCATGGCTTCCATGATGAACACGGTCTGGCTGATCATGTGCGCCATGACGTTTGGCGCAGTCATGGAAAAAGCCGGGCTACTGGCGCGTTTGATCGAGGGGCTGCTGGGGATGGTCAAGGGCGCTGCCGGGTTGATCACCGCGACCCTGGCGACCTGCTTTGGCAGCAATATCCTTACCGCCGATCAGTACATCTCCATCATCATGCCCGGGCGCATGTTCCGCGAAGCCTATGAGAAAAAAGGGCTGGCCCCGGTAAACCTGTCCCGTGCGCTGGAAGATGGCGGCACCATCACCAGCCCGCTGATCCCCTGGAATACCTGTGGAGCCTACATGCAGTCGGTGCTGCTGGTGCCGGTGACCGATTACCTTTTCTATGCGTTCTTCAACCTGATCAACCCGGTGCTGGCGCTAGCCTATGCCTGGCTGGGCATCAAGGTACTGCGGTTGACCCCGCCGCA
>NZ_LWFX01000894.1:0-4364 GCF_001635175.1 Alcanivorax sp. HI0083
GCGTGGTTACGTTTACGGTATCAGCAGCCATTTTGGTCCCATGGCCGCCGGTGGTCCGTTTCAGGTGCGTTTGCAGACGGCCAACGACAATGCCGACGACGCCCTGACCCTGACCTTGGATCTGATCGACCAGTTTGTGCAGGACGGCCCCACCGCAGAACAGCTGGAAGAAACCCGCACCAGCATTCTTGGCAGCTTTGCTCTGGGCACGGCGGACAACAGCGACATCATCGGCCAGCTTGGCGCTATTGGCTTTTACGACCTGCCGCTGGATTATCTGCAGCGGTTTAACCAGCAGGTGCGCACGGTCACAGCGGAAGACATTCGTGCCGCGTTCCAGCGCAATCTGACCCCGGACAATCTGGCCATCGTCAGCATCGGTCCCAAGGCACCGCAGATTCGTGCGGCCGATAGAGAGGCAGAAAATACCGCCGCCGAGGAGCCCGCTGATCGTGCCCCGTAAGCGTTCAGGTAAACGCCCCGGCGCCAGTACTGGCCCGGCGCAGAAAGGTCAGGTACGGATTATCGGTGGCGAACGGCGTGGTCATCGGCTGCACTTTGTGGACTACGGCGGTGATTTGCGTCCGTCGTCGGATCGTATGCGCGAAACCCTGTTCAACTGGCTGCAGTTCGAGCTGCCGGGGCTTCGGGTGCTGGACCTGTTTGCCGGCTCCGGCGCGCTGGGGGCGGAAGCGCTGAGCCGGGGAGCCCGGGATGCGGTGTTGGTCGAAAAGCAGCGCGAACGCTGCGCGGATTTGAGCCGGCAGTTAGCCCCATTGTTTGAGGGACGCATCACCGTGCATTGCGCCGATGCGTTGAGTTGGTTACCTGCGCAACGGGAACCGTTTGATCTGGTCTTCATTGATCCGCCCTACGATCTGGGTTTGGTGACGCCGGCCTGTGAGGCGCTGGAAGCCCACGGGCTGCTGGCGGACGGGGCGATTATCTATGTGGAAAGCCGCCGCCAGGGTGAAGTGCCTGCAGTCCCGGCGCACTGGGTGTTGTCAAAAGAAAAAAGCGGCGGCGATATTCATGCGCGGCTATACCGGCGGCAAACTGGCCCGGGTTGATAGGCGCTATGGCGGGAGTGTCGTGACGGCACAGTAAACCGGCGCCCGGGCACAGGCTGTGTCCTATTACGCCGTGCCTGGGCGGTGCGTGCTGGCAAAATGGCACAACCTGCACTTTCGTGCCAGTTTCGGTTGGCAAATACTGTGCCCATGAGCAATGAGGACACCGCCATGAATGCCAATGCAGCCACTGCTATAACCACCGGGCAACGCGATCAAGCGGCCAAGCGTCAGCCGCAGAAAAAAATCAATAAAAGTGACATTCAGCCCCGCAAGATGGATTTTGAATTTGATCCGTCCATGCCCCGTTACTGGTTCGACAATGACCAGTTCAAGACCATGCTGTTGACGGCGTTGTCCTGCACCTTTCCTGAAGGTGAACGCTTCTTTGTTCGTTCCGTGCGCCATTTTCAGAAAAACCTCACCGATCCCTTGCTGCGCGAGCAGGTGAAAGGGTTTATCGGCCAGGAAGCGCATCACGGCAACGAACACGATGCCTTCAATGCGTTTATGGAATCCAAGGGGGTGCCCACCGGCAAGGTGGACGCCTATGTGAAGGATGGCCTGAAATTCATGGCCAAGTGGTTGTCGCCGGAGCGGCAGCTGGCCAAGACCTGCGCGCTGGAGCATTTCACCGCCATGCTGGCGGAAATGATTCTGGAACATCCGGAATTTATCGAAGGTATGGACGAGCGCATGGTGCCGCTATGGTTGTGGCATGCAGTGGAAGAGAGCGAACACAAGTCCGTGGCCTTTGATGTGTACCGCGATCAGGTGGACAGCTACTGGGTGCGAACGTCGGAAATGGCCTTTACCACGGTGGAGTTCATCGGTTTTACCATTCTGCATTACAACCAGTTGCGCGCCGAGATGGATGATCCCACCGACTGGAAATCCGTGCGCCAGGGGCTCAACTGGCTGGTGGGCAACCCCGGTTGGCTGCGCAAGCTGGGCAAATCCTACCTGGCCTATTACAAGCGCGACTTCCACCCTTCCAAGCGGGACAGCGTTCATCTGCGCCAGCGGGGGCTGGAAAAACTGTCGCGGTTGATGAAGCGCCCGGGATTGCTGTCCTGATCCTCGCCTGACTGGCCGGGCCGTGATCCCGGTCAGTTTTTACCGCGTTATTACCATCAAGCTCGCCGGCAACCGGGTATATTCGAGGGTGTCTGTTCCGGCAGGGAGAGCCCGATGGCAACGCCAGATTCCACATCCGATACCCCCGGCGCGCAAGCCCGGCAGCCCCCGCGTGGATTGCAGGCGCCGCTGTTTGCGTTTCCGTTTCGTCTGTTTTTTCTTTCCGCAGCCTTAATTGCCGCCGTGCTGGTGCCGCTGTGGGTGTTCCTGCTGACCCGGGGAGGCCTGAATAACCTGGCTTTGCCCCCCATGCTGTGGCACCAGCACGAGATGCTGGCGGGGTTTCTTAATGCGGCCATAGCCGGTTTTTTACTCACCGCAGTCTGCAACTGGACCGGGGCATGGCCGGTGTCAGGTGGGCGGTTATTGGCGGTGTGGTTGCTGTGGTTGGCTGGCCGGTTGGCGATGATGTTTGCTGGCGCCTGGCCGATCCCGGCCAGCGTCATCGATCTGGCTTTCCTGCCGGTGCTTGCCTGGTTGGCGGGCATCCGCATCTGGCATGCCCGTCAGTACCGGCAGCTGGTGCTGATGATGGTGCTGGCGGCTTGCTGGGTGCTGGATCTGTTGTTTCATCTGTCCGCGTCACCGCGTTATTTGCATGCACTGGTGGTGCTTGCGGCGGTGCTGATACTGATTATCGGTGGACGTATTACCCCGGCGTTTACACGCAACTGGCTACAGGCTCGCGGCCGGGATAGCGCCCGGGTGCGCACCATCCCCTGGATGACGCCGGTGGGGCTGGCCCTGGCATTGCTGGTCGCGTTGCTGGTGGCGCTCAACATAAAAGGGACGCTACTGGCGGTGCTGGCGCTGGCCGCCGCGATAATGGCATTGCTGCGATTGGCGGGCTGGTCGTCCTGGCAGATCCGCGATGAGCCGCTGTTGTGGATTTTGCACCTGGGCCATGTGTGGGTAGTGCTGGGCTTTGTGCTGCTGGCGCTGGCCCAGTGGCATTGGGTGGCGCCGACCAGCTGGCTGCATGCTCTGGGGGCGGGTGCCATGGGCACCACTATCATGGGCGTCATGACCCGTGTGGCGGTGGGGCATACCGGCCGTGCCATGGTGCTGCCTCCCGGCGGTATCCTGCTGTATGCACTGGTGCTTGCGGCGGGCGGTTTGCGGGTGCTGACAGCACTGGGCTGGTTGCCCTGGCTGTTCGGGGTGTGGTTGTCGGCGGGGCTATGGAGCCTGGCCTTTGCCGGCTTCCTGCTGCTTTATGGGTCGGTGCTGACACGGTCGCGGGTGGATGGCAAGCCGGGATGATAGGGTGGGTAAAACAGCAACGGCCGGAGGACAGACTATGCACTGGCTGAAACGATGGCTTGCCCCCTGGCGCCAACGGCGTGGGGTAGCGCAGGAAACGGAGCATCCGGAATCGGAGGGAGACACCGCGCCTGGGCCGGCGCTGGGTGAGCATCACGCCGCCCATGGCAGTGATGAAGACCCGAAACCCTTGCATCGGGGGCGGCGGCGTCTGAAAGAAACCTACACCAGCCATTGGGATCTGGACTATATGCCCCGTGATGAGTTGGAAGAGGTGCTGTCCGGCGAGGTCGACAAGCCCGCCAGCGATGATGGCAAATAGAGCGCTGAATGAAGTGTCATCGTGGGATGCACTGATGAGCAGGCTGCAGGGTTTGTCTCACTAGTTAGCCTTGTCGATCGCCGGATGCTGGACGAAAAATGCTTATATTCAAAATCTGAAAATCGCTGGCGATTGCATGCGCCGCAAAGCCGTCAGCTATCTTTAGCTTGTTTTGCGTCTGAGGAGGTATTCAGGCGTGTATAGACATCCTGAAGAAGGTGGTCTCCAGCCAGATTGCGGAAATTATCGTCGTTCATTAGCCGGCTAAAAATTTCTTCGTTACCTTCCATTCGCTCGATGAAAAGCCCTTCCAGCATCTTGTTGAAGACGTAGGAAAAATTTTCCAGTGTATTGGCCTGAGCCGCTTCGCGCAGGGTATCGTTCTCCAGGGCTGATTCGGTGATCTGATCGAAAAAGAGCTGGTCGGCGGGGGTGAACTCAGTCCCGAATCGCTCGTTCAGTTTGCTGATCAGAGTGGAGAGCTCCACTTTGTCTTCCTTGGCACGGCCAGTGCCAACCTCGGTGGGGCCGTAAAGAGGTTCGGGTTCGCCAATACCAAGGTCAATGGCGCC
>NZ_LWFX01000895.1:0-12422 GCF_001635175.1 Alcanivorax sp. HI0083
GTTACGCACTGACTGGATAAAGAAGCGCTCCCCCTCCGGGAAATGCACTGAGAGGGCATCAAAGAAGCGGGTCAGCACGGGATCACCGCCATTCCAGTGCCTTGGCACTGATGAGACATCAAAGGCGACTTTGCGCGGCTTAATCGGGATAGATTTCATGGCTCCTCCAAATAGACAGGGCTCTTCAGGATGGTCAAGCCGCAAAAAAGGCGGCACTTTCGAAACATGTTATTTGGCCATACAACCAAATGTCAATGCCAGAGGAATAATTCAAACCACCAACAGCATATGAACGAACCCGGGCGATCATCCAACCCCTTAAAACACAGCTATCCACACCAAGACCAAGGAACTGGCTACTTTACCGTCTAGTTGGTACATTAAGCAGACCATGTAGTTCGTACTAGGAACCGCCATGAACACCACCTCCACTCGTGACATGATCTTGGATGCTGCTCAGCGCATAGCCGTAGAGCACGGATCCGGGCGCATTACCCTTGACAAAGTTGCCCGTGAAAGCGGCTTCAGCAAAGGCGGGCTTCTCTACCACTTTGCCACTAAGGAAGCCCTACTCCAGGCAATGCTCGAACGCCTAATCGCCCGCACCAGAACAGTTCGTGAGACGCATGAGCAAACGCTGTCGGGCCAGCCCTGGAGCGTCCTGCGCGCCATGCTTGCAGCAAGGATGGATCCTGAGGTGCTCGACCCCAGGGTCACCATGGCCATACTGACCTCAGCCGCTGAGCAGCCGGCCCTTCTCGACCCGCTGCGTCAATACATTCAGCAAACCCGCAAACGTATCCTCGAAGAAGAACGGGAATCTCCCACGGCATGGTTGCTGTGGGCAGCCGCCGACGGCCTGTTGTTCCAGGAATTACTTGATATCTCACCGGTACCCAGCGACCAACGCAGGCTGGTTTACCAACAACTGCAACGACTGGCCAAGGATCTGCTCAAATGAAACAAGATCCAGCATCCTTTTCCGGCATGCATTCACACGCCAAAAGCGTGTCACCAATACCGCTACGCAATGGCTGCATTACTCTTGCTATCTTGGTCTACGCTACCCTGTTGCTGTCATCCTGCGGCGGCAATGATAAAGCAGCAATGGAGCCCCGTACGGTCCGCCTCTACCAAGTCAGCAGTAATAATAACTTTCAAGCAGCTCGCCACTTCGTCGGTCGCGTCGACGCAGTCAACACAGTAGACCTGTCTTTTCAGGTGAGTGGCCGCATCATCGATATGCCGGTCCATCAGGGCAAGTTTGTTGCTAAGGGAACACTAATCGCCGCGCTTGATTCATCTGATTATCAACTCGCGGTGCGCGAAGCTGAACTACAACTCGAACAGGCCTCGCGCGATCTTGAGAGAACCCGTACCTTGTTCGAACGGGGCACACTGCCGCAAGCAAAATTTGATCAGGCCGAAACCGCATACAAACTGCGTAAAGTTGCTCTTGTTACAGCACAACGAAACCTTGCCTACACACGCATCCTCGCACCGTTCGATGCACTGGTAACACGACGACTGGTCGATCCGTTCACCAACGTACCCGCTGGCGCACAAATCGTGCGAGTGCAAAACGTGGAGGAATTCCGTGTTCACATCAACGTCCCGGAGAACTTGATGGCGACTCTTGAATCACCGGAACGACTGATGGCCGACGCAATTTTCGGTAACGACTCGGAGCATCCGTTGCCGCTCAAATATCACGAACATGAAACTGAGCCGAATTCCGTAGCACAATCCTATCGCGTCACCTTCAGCTTGGCGCGCCAGCACGAAAAGACAATTTTACCGGGTATGACCGTTACGGTGCGTGTAAGTGAAGCCAGCAACCGCCCGGATGCCATGATTGACATTCCCCAGTCCGCACTTGACAGCGATGCCGAAGGCAAATTCCGTGTGTGGGTTTACCAACCGAAAAAATCTGTGGTGACTGCACAGCCGGTCAAGGTACATGGCGTCACCAAGCAGGGCCACGCTCTGGTCGCCGGTCTCTCAGGTAACGAACAGGTTGTTAGTGCTGGCGTGCGGCTATTGCACGATAACATGCCCGTAACCCCATTCAACGGATTCTGATAGGGCGCCTCATGGATATCGCACGCACCTCCATCAAGCGTCCTGTCAACACCTGGCTGATTATACTTGCATGCCTGCTCGGCGGCTTGTGGGGAATGAACAATATTGGCCGCCTCGAAGACCCTGCCTTCACCATCAAGATGGCACTGGTGGTCACGCCCTACCCTGGCGCCACCGCAGTAGAAGTAGAAAAGGAAATCACCGAGCCGCTGGAATCCGCCATCCAGCAATTACCACAGCTGAAACGACTGACCTCGCGATCTCGACCCGGTGAGTCTATTATCAAGGTCGAGATAAAGAACCAGTATGACGGCGACACAATGCCGCAAGTTTGGGATGAACTGCGACGCAAGGTCGGTGACGCACAAAGCTTCCTGCCAATTGGGGCTTTAAATTCCACTGTCCATGATGACTATGGCGATGTGTTCGGAATTTTCTTTGCGGTCGTCGCACCAGACCTAACTGATTCCGAGGTACGCGAGCTCTCGCGCTTCCTACGCCGCGAGTTATTGAATGTGCCAAATGTGTCGAAAGTCACCACCGCAGGCGAGCCGTCAGAAGTCATTTATGTGGATATCTCCCAAGAAAGCCTGGTCAGCCTCGGCATTCCGCTGGAAGTAGTGCTCAACGCTCTACAATCGGAAAACCGCATGCAATCCGGCGGTTCTTTTAAAATCGATGGACGCCGCATTCGCATTAGCGGCGAACCCGGTTTTGATTCAGTCGCAGCCATTGAGGCGTTACGCATCGGTCGACCCGGTTCCACGGAGCAATTCAGCCTGAGCGATGTGGCGTCCGTATACCGCGCTACCGACGATATCCCCAGGGAACTTATCAATTATGATGGCGAAAGGGCGTTCACCCTCGCTATCGCCGGCCTGCAAAATGCCAACATTGTCGAGGTAGGGCACGCGGTCAACGAGCACCTTGATAAAATTCGCCACCATATTCCGTTAGGTGTGCATATTAAGCCGATTTACCAGCAGCACCTTGTGGTTGACAAAGCGATTGATGACTTCCTTGCCAGTCTTGCATTGTCAGTGGCTATTGTAATCTGTGTCCTTTGTCTGGCCATGGGCTGGCGCGTCGGAGTTGCCGTCGGCAGCACCCTTTTACTTACCGTGCTTGGCACAGTGTTTTTTATGGCAATTTTTGCCATCGAAATGGAGCGCATTTCTCTCGGCGCCTTGATTATCGCCATGGGGATGCTAGTTGATAATGCCATCGTCATTGCCGAAGGTATGCTAATCGGTATCCAGCGCGGCAAAAGTGCCGAGAATGCCGCAAGCGAAGCCTGTCGTCGCACCCAAATCCCGCTGCTTGGCGCCACTGTTATCGGCATCATGGCATTTTCCGGGATCGGCCTGTCGCAAGACGTGACCGGCGAATTCCTGTTCTCGCTGTTCGCAGTTATTTCCATTTCACTGTTGTTAAGTTGGCTGCTGGCGATCACTGTTACGCCACTTATGGGCCACTATTTGTTTGATGGCCACCAGTATGAAGAAGGCGAAGATCCCTACGCGCATGCAAGCTACGGCAAGTACCGCATGATCCTTCTGCTTGCACTAAAAAACCGAGGCATCACCGTTACCGCACTAGTTATGATTACCGTAATTTCGATAGTCGGCTTCGGTTTTGTTCGACATGCTTTCTTCCCGCCATCGAACATGCCAATGTTCTACCTTAATGTGTGGCTACGTCAGGGTGCCGATATACAAGAAACCGCGCGGCAGATAAGCGAAATAGAAAGTCTGATTCTCGCTCACGATGAAGTAGAAGCAGTCACCACCTTTGTTGGCCAGGGCGCCAGCCGCTTCATGCTGACTTATGAACCGGAGCTACCAAATCCATCCTATGGTCAGCTGATCGTGCGCGTAACTAATCGTCAGTTGATTAACGGCCTGATTGATGAATTAAGAGTAGTTCTAGCAAACCAATATCCGTCCCTCGAGGTGTACCCACAAACGATGATGTTCGGCCCTGGTGGCGGGGCCAAGATTGAGGCACGCTTTAAGGGCAACGATCCTGCTGTGCTTCGTCAACTTGGTGAGCAAGCACAACAAATTTTCCAAGAGAGTAATGTTGTGCAAGATATCAGAATCGATTGGCGTACGCGGGAGGTTGTCGTGGTACCGCATTTCGATGAAGAACGAGCACGTATCGCCGGCGTTGGCCGTGCAGAAGTGAAAACGTCATCACTATTTGCCACTACCGGTATCCAAGCCGGCACCTACCGCGAATATGACTCGCAAATACCAATTGTGGTACGTCCTCCCAGCGAGGAACGTGGCAGCGTCAGCAAACTCGGCAACCGTGTTATGTGGAGCAGCGCCGAACAGACCTACGTTCCTGTTAGCCAGGTGCTAAGCGGACTAGAAATTGCCACCGAAGAATCCCTTATTCATCGGCGCAACCGTATACGCGCGCTCAAAGTTCAGGCCGAACCGATTGGCGACCTGACTGCCGACCAAGCATTGCGACAATTACATAACGCGGTGGAAACTCTACCGCTGCCAAAAGGTTATGCTCTGGAATGGGGCGGCGAATATGAGAAAGCCAGCGAAGCGCAAGCGTCCCTGGCGAAACAGGTACCGCTGGGGATCCTTGTGATGCTGGTAATTTCAGTATTATTGTTCGGAAAGGTCCGTCAGCCGCTGATAATCTGGCTGATCGTACCAATGTCGATCTGTGGCGTGAGCATCGGCCTGTTACTAACTGGTCAGCCATTCACTTTCATGGCAATGCTCGGCTTCCTCAGCCTTTCCGGAATGCTGATGAAAAATGCCATCGTGTTAATTGACGAAGTCGACGCACAGGTCAAGGACGGTAAGCTAATGAGAGATGCACTAGTCGATGGCAGCGTCAGCCGCCTGCGCCCCGTGATCCTCGCGGCCTTCACCACCATTCTCGGCATGATACCTCTGATGTGGGACGCCTTCTTTTCGAGCATGGCGATTACTATCATGGGGGGGCTTGCCTTCGCCACTCTGCTTACCATGGTGGCAATACCTGTGCTTTATTCACTTTTCTTCCGCGTGCGGTTCTAGGCGGGCTCTTGAAAACTCCGCACACTAACATAGCTTAGCATGAGCCCTCGCACTCTTCTTGGATTATATGATCCAGCCGATAGTGCATGCATCTATCCAAACAACATTTATCACAACTTCTCTTGCGACATAGAGCGCACTTCCATTTGGGCGAACATTACCCCCAACTGAATAGCGAATTTTGCTATTCATATTCTCGTCTTTCACGATCGCAATTCAACACATGTGATTTACAAAAGTCTACGGACTACAGGCAGCAAAAAGAGACATAAAACTCTGACAACCTATCAAAGCGCCTCTATCTCCTTGGCTTTCACATAAACAGCTCTAATCTAATTATTTTCAAACACATATCACCTCCATGAAGCCGGGAAGGAATGTCCTTCCTGACCCCATCTCATGGAGGTTTCATGATCATTCAATGTCCGTCCTGCCGCTCCATCCGAATCGTCGCCCTGCAAAATGGCCGCAAGGTTGGCGGGACTGTTGGCACGGCTGCCGGCGCTGCCAGTGGGTTTGCCATGGCGACCAGTGGTGCTCGGGTTGGCGCTACTGTCGGCTTGGCGTTTGGCCCTGCCGGGTCCGCCATCGGCGGTATCGCAGGTGCCGTGCTCGGCGGTCTAGCTGGTGGCGTTGCCGGAGGTGAAGCCGGTGCCGCGCTGGGAGCCAAGCTCGACGAGACCTATCTCGACAACCTGGAATGCCTGGACTGCGGACACAGCTTCCGCCTCGATTCTGAGTAACCCCCTCTTCCCTTTGCCCACCACTCCGAAGCCCGCCTTGTGCGGGCTTCTTTATGCCCCTTTGGAGGCCTGAATGGATATTCCCACTTTCGTAAAGAACGAGCAGGGCCTGTACCACGTACAGGGCTGCGTTAAACCCGAGGAGATCGTCAGTACGGCGGCCACCATCCTGCTGGATGAGCTTACCGACCGGGAGGCCCTGACCGCGCCTACCGATGTCGCCCAGTTCCTGCAACTGGCTCTGGCACAGGAGAAAAACGAAGTCTTCTCGGCCATCTTCCTCAACAACAAGCACAAGGTGCTCAGTTTCGAGACCTTGTTCAACGGCACCATTGATAGCTCCGCTGTTTACCCCCGCGTGGTAGTGCAACGCGCTCTGGACTGCAATGCCGCAGCCATCATCTTCGCCCATAACCACCCTTCCGGTTGCAGTGAGCCCTCCACTGCCGACCGGCAAATCACCAAACGCCTCAAGGACGCCCTCGCACTGATCGATGTGCGGGTGTTGGACCACTTTGTGGTGTCCCGTTCCAGCTACGTGAGCCTCGCCGAGCGCGGCTGGCTCTAACCCTGCCCTTTGGGCATTCCCTCTTTAACAGGAGATTCACCATGGCACATCTTGTCGAAAACATGGCCTATGTAGGCCGTACCCCCTGGCACGGGCTGGGCAACCAGCTGGCCAGCCAACAGCCGCTGGAAGTCTGGATGCGCGAAGCGGGCATGGATTGGGAGATCCGTGAGACCCCGGTGCGCTTTATCAGCAGCGAAGCCGGCGCGCTCGGCCAGATCTCATCGTTCCCGGATCAGAAGGTGCTGTTCCGTTCTGACAATCAAGAGCCCCTGTCGGTAGTGAGCAACCGCTTTAAGGTGGTTCAGCCCCGTGAGGTGCTGGAGTTCTACCGGGATCTCACCGAGCAATCCGGCTTCGAGCTGGAGACCGCTGGCGTATTGAAAGGGGGCCGCAAGCTTTGGGCGCTTGCGCGTACCGGGCAGTCCGGCACGTTGGCTGGGAATGACCAAACCAACGGCTATGTGCTGCTGGCCACGGCTTGTGACGGCACCCTGGCTACCACGGCGCAGTTCACCAGTATCCGGGTCGTCTGCAATAACACCCTTGCGGTGGCACTGAATGGCAATACCCATGCGGTGAAGGTACGCCACAACACCACCTTTGATCCGCAGTCGGTGAAGAAGCAGCTAGGCATCTCTGTCTCTGCCTGGGATGACTTCATGTATCGCCTGAAGGCCCTCAGCGAGCGCCGCATTACCCGCAAGACCGCCAAGAAGGTCATGCAGACCATCTTCACCGACACCGGCTATCAGCCACCGGGCATGCCGGTGAAGGCCAACGAACAGGCCATGAAGAAAGCCATGGCTCTGTATGAGGGTGCCGGTCGCGGGTCGGATCTGACGTCCGCCAAGAACACAGCCTACGGCCTGCTCAATGCGGTCACCGAGTTCGTGGACCATGAGCGACGAGCCCGCAGCACCGACAACCGGCTGGACTCGGCCTGGTTCGGCAAGGGTGCCCAGATCAAGCAACGTGCTCTGGAGCAAACTTCCCTGCTGGTCGCCTGATACCGGTCGGATCTTTTCTTCCCCTCTCTATTCCCGCATTAAAAAAACCTGGAGAACACCATGGATCTGAAATGGCTCTACCGCCTGTTGGCGGTATGGGACTGCCGCCCTATGCCTGCTGAATTGGCAGCGGTGTGGGGCGCGTTCCTGCATGAAGGCTTGATGTGCCACCCCGGCGATCCGGGGCGCAGTCGCCGCATCCTGGAGACCTGGGACAGTGGCTGCATCGAGCTGATCATCGCCTCCTGTGAATACCTGGACCCACTGTGGCAAACCGTCTCCCACATCTGGTTCGAACCCCGTGGACGCCCCGGCATCTTCGAGTACGAAGTGGTCAGCGAGCTGGGCGAATGGCTGGGTGAGCAACTGCTTACTACCGGCCACCTCCCCAGCGACAAGCAAGCCGAACGCTATATCGAAGCGCTGGTGAATGACTTCTTCGAGATAGGTGATGAGCCACCCTCGTCGTCAGGCCGCGCCGCATGATGCCATTTAGGCATCACTCACTCTCCATCCCCTTCCCTTACTTCTAGCCCCGGCCATTGTGCCGGGGCTTTTCTTTGTCAGGAGAACACTCATGGCACAACCGAAAAGCACAACTCCTACCCAGCGCCCGGCACTGCGCCTTGTCTCTACCAAGCAGATGAGCCGGGAGGACTGGCTGAAGATCCGCAAGCAGGGCATTGGCGCCAGTGATGCGGCTGCCGCCGTCGGCATCAGCCCGTACCAGTCACCGCTGGAGCTGTGGATGATCAAGACCGGGCGCGATGGTCTGTTACCCGCGCCTGATCCCGATGACATCCAATCGCCGCTCTACTGGGGCACCCTGCTGGAGCCCAAGGTGGCCGAGGCTTACGCCAAGATCACCGGCAACAAGGTTCGGCGGGTGAATTCCGTTCTGCAGCACCCGGATGAAGACAAGCCCTGGATGCTCGCCAATCTGGATTACGCCGTGGTGGGTAACGATGACGTACAGATCCTCGAGTGCAAAACCACCGGCCAGTACGGCGCCAAGCTCTGGGCCGATGGGGTTCCCGAGTACATCCAATGCCAAGTGCAGCATCAGCTAGCGGTCACCGGAAAGCAGGCTGCCGATGTGGCCGTGTTGATCTGCGGACAGGAGTTGCAGATTCATCGGATCGAACGGGATGAGGCGTTGATCGCTCACCTGTACGAGCTGGAGCGGGAGTTCTGGCAGCTGGTGGAAGCGGACACGCCACCGGACCCGGATGGCTCCGACTCAGCAGGGAACGCCCTGCAAGCGCTCTACCCCCAGGACAAAGGGGAAACCATGGATCTCACGGACAACCCGGCCATCGAAGGCGACTTCAATGAGCTACTGGATCTGCGTGACACCCTGGGCCGATTGAGCAACCGGGAATCCACCCTCAAGCAACGCATCCAGCAGACCATGGGGTTGGCCAGCAAGGCCACCTTCACAGAGGGCTCTGTGACCTGGAAGCGAAGCAAGGACTCCACTAGCCTGGACACGAAAGCTCTCCTGCAGGATCAGCCTGATCTGCTCAAGCAGTACCCCAAGCACAAGGCCGGGAGCCGTCGCTTCCTGGTTCGCCCCAATGCTTAACCCTCTACGACTCACGGCATAACAGCCGGGCCTGGCCCGGCTGCGTCTATGCCTGTTATCCATCAGGAGCATCCCATGATTAAAGGACTCGCGATTACGCCCCCCGTGATTGGCCGCATCAGCATCGGCCGCGTGGTGGAGAAGAACGGCAAGCGTCTGCCCGAGAAAGACGATCAGTTCACCATCACCACCCAGATCCAGACCAAGGAAGGCTGGCTGCCCCACCCGCTGGATGACGCCCTGCGCCAGGACACCAAGGGCAACAAGCTCCGCAGCATTCCCGTCACCTTGCCGTTCAACGATCCGGACCTGAATCTACGGGCGGAATACACCTTCTTTGACCGCAAGAGTGGCAGGCCGCTGTGTGCAGGCAACGGGGAGACATGCCGGCGGCATACCGAGAATGGACTGGAATCGCTCCCCTGCCCGTCACCGGATCTGTGCGACTACGGCAGCCACGGGCTGTGTAAGCCCTATGGCCGCTTGTATGTCCGTATCGGGAATGACGATGAGCTGGGCTGTTTCGTGTTCCGGACCACCGGCTACAACAGCATCCGTACCCTGGCTGCCCGGCTGCGCTACTTCCACGCCATCAGTGGCGGCAACCTGGCCACCCTGCCGCTGGAGCTCAAGCTGCGCGGCAAGAGCACCACCCAGAGCCACCGGGCACCGATCTACTACGTGGATCTAACCCTGCGGGCCGATCAGCCCCTGAAAGAAGCCGTCACCCACGCCAGGGAGGAAGCCAAGGGGCGAGAGAATCTGGGGATTCACCAGACGGAGCTGGACAAGGTTGCTCAGGCCGGGCTGTTGAACGCCTGGTTCGAGTATGGGGAAGAAGAAGGGCTGCAGGTTACTGAGGAGTTCTTTCAAGCAGAGACGGCACCCAAATCCGAAGCAAACGCTCAATCAACGAAAAAGCTCAAACAGAAATTGACCAATTCACCACTTACGCCGGCCGCAACAGGAAACAACGAAAGTAAGTAAGCATGGCGAGAATTCTTAACTCTCGCCAACGATCAGCACTTCAGCCTTCAACCATAGATCTGAAGGGCGGCACTCCAATGCCTCGGACAGACGCCACACCGTTGAAACCGAGGCTTGTCGATTACCCAGCTCAACACCGGACAGAAAGGATCTGGAGAGCCCTGCCCTGTTAGCCAAATCCTCTTGGCTGATACTCAGCTCAATACGCCTAATCTTGACTGCTTTGCCAAAGGCAACCGGAATTTCCATCAAATGCTGACCTGCCATCTAAGGTAAAGAAAGCAGTCTGGATGGTTATGAGAAGCCTATTAACGCCCGTTAGGGCACCCTATGTACTCTATAGGAAACATTAAGTAATCTAATCACCCTAATCATCTGATTAAGGGTCGCCTCAGAGCATTGGCTCATCCCACCAAAGAAGAACGAAGCACAAAAAAGGAGAAAACCATGGGCAATGACTGCCTTCGACTGATAGCAGGCCTTTTTCTGGCTACATCACTTATCGGCTGCCTGGATGGCGCCAGCGATATAGACATCGTCAAAGAAGGGCGATTCGACGCCCACCCAGAATTCAAGATCGGTGAAACCTTTGACAACCGGTCCATGTGCGAAAGCACCAGCTGGCAAATGGTTCAAGATAACCGTGGAAGAGATCTAGTCGAGTACCGCTGCGAGATTGTAGGCGTCAACGACTACTACCATAAAAGACTGGTTGCTCTGGCTGAAAAATGCGAGGAATCCCTAAACGACACCTCCCCCAACCCCTTCAGGGCAAGACTCAAGAAAGAGCGCCAAGAAGAGCTGGATTCTATCGATCATCTCAAATCAGAAGTTGAGTCTGCCGAATCAGATCGAACAAAAAGGCTCATCAAATATCACTCAAAAAAAGCCGATGAGAAGACAGCGAGGCTGGAAGAGCTTGACCGGTGGGAAAAGAACAAAATAGCCAACAACAAAACCACTCTATCCAAAGTTAACCAGATCTTGTCTGGGTTTAATGTCGCCTCAGCCTATGAGTTCTTCCGCTGGTCTGTCGCCGAAAACGGCACCTTCGTTCTGATTGAGGGTGGGGTCGGGCTTAAAAAGCCAACAGATGAAAAACACCATGAAAGCACCTATGGCGACCGGCAGATGAGACTCTCGGTCGGTTATGCATACGAAAACAGAGATCTCCGTCATGCATTTACCGGAACCCACGACAGCAGCCTCGAACTCCATTGCCAATGATCTAACACGAACTCTGACACGCAAGGTATTGAACAATGATTAACAAACTGATCATCACTCTATTATTCGCAGCATTCATGACCGGCTGCGGTGAAACATTTGATGCTTCGAATGACAACATGATCCGGGTCTCGTACAACGGGATTTTAGAGACTTTGGATGGTAAAGAAGAGGAGCAGTTCAAACGCCAGTACCAGTTCTATACAGAACAGTATGAACTCCCGCAGGATCCTGAAGAGCCTGGTATCAATTTTGCTCAAAATGACATTGAGTCACTTCATGGCCTCACCTACGGGGAGGTCATCAGCAAAGTCGCGCAGCATGAACAGTACGTTGCCGACATTCGCAGGGAAGAAGATCTCTTTATGCTCCGAGAGCTCCATGGCCTCTATCTAGATAGCAGAGAAAAGATCTTGTCGTCGATGAAAGACCTGCCAGTGGCCCTAGAAGCGATGGAAGCAAAATTCCTGGGGCCGCTGGCCATCAAAGCCGAACTCGATAACAACACCGATTACACTATCAGGGAATTCTCCCTAGAGGTGAGCGTCGTCCAGAGAAGTACGGGGGAACAGGTTTACTCAACGTCAGTATTCGCCGACCTTGGTAATGACCCGCTCCCGCCCGGCTACTCCTACACCAGCTCATTTGGAGATCAAAAAGTACAAGAGGTGATACAAGACAAGAACTACACCGTGATTGGGTATCTATCCAATGTCATCGTTGATGATGGCAGGCGCGTATATGCCAAGATGGCTGAAAGTAACTTCCTACAGTACGCCTCTTTGAAAAGAGCCTACCCTGAAGAGTTCAAGGATATTCAGGAAGAGCTGGGCGATCCGGTTATCTAGTTTGGCATTATCCCAGCCGTGACCACAGTTGCGCGATTATCAAAGTGTGTGGAGACTGTGTCCATCTGACACCATGTGCGGTGGGGGGGCCTGGGTAGTGTTCAGAATTCTGTGTCACTTCTTTAATCTACACACCAAAGAGGTGATACATGACCAAACCCACATTCGACATTGATGCTGCTCTCAAGGCCCTACAGGAAGGCAAAGACCTGACCGGCAAAGACGGCATTCTCACGCCGCTGATCAAGCAGCTCACAGAAGCCGCGATGCAAGCCGAGCTGGACAATCATCTTACAGAAGAGACCGCGCCGAACCGCAAGAATGG
>NZ_LWFX01000896.1:0-4583 GCF_001635175.1 Alcanivorax sp. HI0083
CCCAGGCTGGTCAGAAAGGCGCCTTCCCCCACGTGTTCGCCCATGGCCAGGCCCATTACCCAGCAGCTCATGGCAATGCCGAAAACGGTACCAACCCGGACACAGCGGAGCAGCTGCTGGCCGCTCAGACGGCGCAGTTGATGATGCGCCGCCATGGCCAGCAGGCTTGCCGCCAGCAGGAAGCGCAGCGACATGAATAACAGAGGAGGCATGGCCAGCACCGCTTCTTTGGAGAACATCCAGCTGATGGCAGCCAGAAGCGTGACCACCAGAAGCAGCAGGTCGGCTTTATGGGATGGGCGGATAGGCACTGAACAGTATTCGCAGTAGAAACCGGTTGGCGATGGTAGCACAGCCATGCTGACCGGTAACGACTGGTGAAACGCCGCTTTCATGGTCAAAGTAGACGCCAGTAATCACAAAAAGCGGAACGTGAGGACAGTGAATGTTTGCAGCCTGGAAAAACTGGCGGGACGCCCGTCGGGTCAGGAAGATGGGGTATACCCGGCAAGAATGGGAGGCCGCAGTGGGCGATTGGCCATTGATGGCCCGGTTTGAAGGTAAAGAGCGAACGGTGTTGTTTGATCTTTCGCTGCGCTTCCTGGCCCGCAAAAGCATCGCCTCTGGCGGCGGGTTCGCTTATACCGATGCAATGTGCCTAAAAGTGGCAACCATGGCCTGTGTGCCCATCCTGTACCTGGGGTTGGATTGGTATGACGGTTGGTACACGGTGATTTTGTATGAAGGTGCCTTCATTCCCAATCGGCCACACCTGAGCGAAGACGGCGTGGTTCATGCCCAGGGGCCTGTGCTGGCCGGTGAGGCCTGGCATCAGGGCCCGGTGATTCTCTCCTGGGACGCGATCAGTGATGCCTGTGCGCCGGATAACCGGGCCAGCAATGTGGTGATCCATGAAATGTCCCACAAACTGGACATGCGCCGTAATGGCGCCAACGGCAGGCCGCCGTTGCATACCGGGATGAACCCGAAACAATGGCATGACACCTTCACCGCGTGCTGGGAAGAGTTGCTGAGCGATTATCAGCACCACCGGCCCATGCCGGTGGATGCTTATGCGTTGACCGGTCCGGGTGAGTTTTTTGCGGTGTGCAGTGAGGCCTTTTTCGAAGGGCCGGACCAGCTCTACAAGGACTGGCCGGCCCTGTACCGCCTGTTGGCACAGTTTTATCGACAGGGAGAGCGCTGATGAAATTTATTTTTGAGGTACGGGTCAAGCCGGGCTTTAGCGTGGAGGAATATGCCCGGGGCTGGGTGGAAGCCAGTGAAATCATTCAGCAAAGCGAAGGAGCAAAAGGCACCTATTTGCACCGCAAGATTGGTTACCCGGACACCGTACTGGCCATCGCCCATTGGGAGAGCAAGACACACCGCGATGCCAAGGACGACACCCGCAGCGCCAGGGTCAAGGCAATTCTGGAAAAGCACGCCAAAGTCGTCGAGGTTACCGTGATCGGCGAGTATGAAGAGCCGGAATGGCAGGCCCTGCCAGGCACGATGTGATGCTGTTGGTTAGCGGGGCGGAGACCACTGCAACAGCTTTTCCTTGAGCTGTGAGCGGGTCACCGGCTTGGATATATGGTCGTTCATGCCGCAGGCGAAGCAGCGTTCACGATGCTCTGTGGTGGCATGGGCGGTGAGCGCCAGAATGGGCAGCGGTTCTCTACCTAGCTGACTTTCCAGATCACGGATAAGCCGTGTGGTTTGATAGCCATCCAGTCCCGGCATTTCGCAGTCCATCAATATCATATCCGCGAAGTCCTGTTGCTGGCTTATCGCCTGCAAGGCTTCTTCACCGCTGCTGGCAAGCTTGACCTCCACGGACAGGGTGTCGAGCAGTGCCCCAATCACCATCTGGTTAACGGCGTTGTCTTCCACCACGAGGACGCGTAGCCCCTCGGTACCATGCTGCGCCGGACGTTCCGGCTGGTTCTCGTTTTTCTCGCTTCGTTGCAGAGGGACCGTAAGGGTAAATATGGAGCCCTTGGCGGGTTTACTGCGTGCCTCCAGCCGTCCTTGCATTAGTTCAGCCAGCTGCCGGGAAATGGCCAGCCCCAGGCCGGTTCCGCCGTATTTTCGTGAGGTGGAGCTGTCTGCCTGCTGAAAGGAGTGAAACAGGTTGCTCAGTTCCTCACGGCTGATACCGATGCCATGATCCGATACCTGGCAGCTGAGCAACAGGGTGTCACGTTCCAGGCTGTCTGCGGTGCGGGCTTTAAGGGCGATTTCTCCGTGATCGGTAAATTTCACCGCATTGGAAAGCAAATTGAGCAATATCTGACGTAGCCGTGTCGGATCGCCCTTGACCCATTCCGGCAGGGTTTCGTCCCAGTCGCTGACCAGGTGGATGTTCTTCTGCTCCGCGCTGGCGTGGAAGATCATCAGGCAATCCTCCAGCAATTGGTGAAGATTGAATGTGCTGACCTCCAGTTGCAGTTTTCCTGAGCTGATTTTCGAAAAGTCGAGGATGTCATTGATGACATTGAGCAGGCTGCTACCGGCACTGTAGATGGTTTCCACATAGTTGCGCTGTGTCGCGTCCATGCGGGTGCCTCGGAGCAGGTCTGCCAGCCCCAGTACTGCATTCATGGGGGTGCGTATTTCGTGGCTCATCTTGGCGAGAAAATCACTCTTGGCGTCATTTTCCGCCTGAGTACGGGCAATTTCCTGTTGCCGCTGCAGGCTTTCCTTCTTCAGGCTGCGAAAGCGCCCGGCAAGCCCGAAAGACAAAAGAACCTGTTGCATGACCAGACCGACCTGAACGCCGATTACCGTGAGAATTCCGGGCAGGGTGATGACGCCATAGGCGCCCAGCGCCAACAACGTGACGGTGAGCAGGAATGTGCTCCATGCCAACACGAAAATGCGGGCCTCGGGGCGTCCCTGAAATAGACTGTAAAGTCCCGAAAGCAGCAAGACCGCCAGCGTCAGCAGGGCAACGCCACCTTGCAGTGGAGCCAGGGTGCCGACGGGGCTAGCCAGCAGGATGGCGATAATGATGGCTTGGGTAGCGCACAGGAACAAGAGAAGCCGGTCCAGCCATTGCCATCGCCGGGTTTGTAAATAATCGCGCGCAAACAGTAACCCGGATAGCAGGCTCATGTAGCCAAAAAAGTGATTGGTGTTTTGCGGTAATACCTGGGATTCGAACCAGAATTGCTGCAAAACCCCCTGCAGGGTAGCCACATAGAGTGTGGATGAGGCCAGATGCAGAACATAGAAGCGGCTGTTTCTTTCACGTCCGCCCAGCCATAGCACCAGGTGGTAGCACAGTAGCCCCAGGCCAATGCCGTAAAACCCTCCCATTAGCCATTCGTTGCTGCTTTGTTGTTCGATGAATGTATTTCGGCCGACGAGGCTGACCGGTACGGTCATGGCGCTGGTCAGTGAGTAGACGCGCAGATACAGGGTGCGCGGGGTATCCGGTAACAGCGTGAAGGGGAGAGTGAAAGTGCGGATATGCACGGGGCGGCTGGAAAAAGGCAAGGTGTCGCCCATATGGGTTGATTGCACGCCTCGGTCGTCGACCAGAAAAAATCCACTTCATCCAGGATGGCATAGTCGACCTGTAGCCACAGCGGTAATTCCCCGTCGCCAGTGTTTTCGAAGCGCACGCGAAACCAGCAGGCGTCGCGCCGATAACCAAAGCTGATTTGTTGGCGCTTGAGCGGCTGGTAGTCAGCCTGGCGGGCGTCGGTCAGGTTGGCTTCGCCGGTACCATCACACCAGCTTTGCAAGTTGGGAGCGAGCGGCATGGACTGCACTGGGGGGTGCAGTGAGAGGGTTTGTATCGGTGTCGAAGTGCCGGCCAGCGCGATGCCTGGCAGGTTCGCGAGCAGTAGCAATCCAATCAGTGCCCTGACCAACATGGATTTCCCTCCGTTCTCAATCGGATTGGCTGCGTCGCTATTGGCAAATAGCCTGTCTACGCGATGCCATTATCCTGGCAGAGAACACCTGATTTTATTGTTTTATCGGGCCAAGGAGCCTCATGGCACACCTGCCTGAAAGCTCGAGCAGCAAGGCTGCGCAGGCAATTTATCGTGACACTATGGTGGCGCAATTGTCCCAGTGAGGCCAGTGATGGAAGGCTACATGAGAACAGGCAAGGTGGTGTGAAAGGGGGGGCGAAGAGGGCGGCGTGCGGCTATCGGCGTGCCCCTGTTGCGCGAGTGGCCAACAACAGGGGCACGTCACGATAGGGAATCAGCCTTCCGGCAGGGTGATATTCAATTCGAGAATCTCACATCCGGATTCCCGGTCAACCTGAACGTTAACCGCGTCCTGATCCACTGGCACATACTTGCGTACTACCTGAAGCAGCTCTTCCTGAAGCTGTGGCAGGTAATCCGGGCCGCCGCGGGTGGAGCGTTCGCGGGCGACAATGATCTGCAGGCGTTCTTTTGCCACAGATGCCGTGTTCTGCCTCTTGGGAAGCAGATAACTGAAGATGCTCATCCGTTAGCCTCCAAACAGACGGCCGAATAGACCTTTCTTGTTAGTGGTAAGAAAGCGGTGCGGCAGCTGGTCGCCCAGAAAGCGGGCAACGGCATCGCTGTAGGCCT